>OZ244943.1:3242500-3542500 GCA_965222305.1 Reichenbachiella sp. | reverse complement strand
CTTGTAAGCCCGCCCTGCTGCCAGTTGGCATAGACGATGTCCGGATTCCCGGGCTCTGTGGCAGGCTGATGTCCATCGGCATACAATACGATTTGCCAATCTGCATTTCGAATGCCGTGCTGGTTGTCCGTTCTTGACGGGCCCCTTTGTGTATTGTTGTCCTGTGTGCCACCATACACATTGTAGAACGGTTCAGCGTCATCAACGGCAATTTTGTAAAACTGGGTAATGGGCAGATTTTCCATAAATCGCCAGTTGACTCCCAGGTCAAACGATTCATACAACCCACCATCAGTGCCTATGATGAGGTAGTTTTTATCCGAATTTTTAAAGGCGATGGCATGGTTGTCCACGTGCTTATGATCTCTGTTTTGCTTTGTGAAAGTTTTACCACCGTCCTCAGAAACCAGCAAGTAGTTGTTCATTAGATACAACGTGCCGGGGTGATGTGGAGAAGCGTACAGCTCCTGATAGTAATGAGGTCCAGTACCCCCTCCTACGGCGTCCGATCTTTTTTCCCATGTGGTTCCCTGATCGGTGGAGCGGAAAACCCCTCCTTTTTTGAGCTCAAGCTCAATGGCTGCATAAAGGATATCAGGGTTGTGAGGTGAAATTGCCAGACCGATTTTACCCAGGTTTTGTTTCGGTATTCCATTGGCCAATGGCTCCCAGGTTTCCCCTCCATCGCTGCTTCTGTGGAGCCCGGACTTTGGCCCACCGCCTAAATAGGAAGCGACCGTTCTGTGCCTTTGCCAGGTGGCAGCATACAGCTGGTCCGGATTTCTTGGATCGATCACAATGTCTGTCACACCAGTCCATAGATTATCTCCCAAAGTTTTTTTCCATGACGCCCCACCGTCTACTGATTTGTAAAGTCCCCGGTCTCCACCAGAGCTCCATAGTGGGCCCTGTGCTGCGACCCAGATAATGTCAGAATTTTCAGGGTGTACAATGATTTTAGAAATATGGTCGGAATTTTTGAGTCCCATATTGGCCCATGTGACTCCTCCGTCCTTGCTTTTGTAGATACCATCACCGAATCCAACATGTCGACCCCCTACATTTTCTCCGGTGCCTACCCAAATGACGTTTGGATTGCCTGGATCTATGGTTACGCAACCAATAGAATAGGATGCCTGCTGATCGAATATAGGCGTCCAGGTGATTCCGGCATTTACAGTTTTCCAGACTCCCCCGGACCCCACCGCGACGTACCAGATGTTTTCATTTTTGGGATGAATGGCAATATCCGCTATTCGCCCAGACATAAAAGCGGGCCCAATATTTCGAAGTTTGATACCGGCAAATACTGAATCAGCCAAAGCCGACGTAGTGGCTTTTGAATTTTTCGACCTCTTTTGAGAGACAGCAGGATTTAATGTGAGGAACGTAATGCACAGTATCAGTGCTACGGTTAAGGTGAATTTGTTCATGTTTCGGGGTTTAATGTGGAGACAATATACGTAAAACCTTAATGCGTGTAAAGGGGGGTTAATATTTCTAGGAGAGAATTATGTGAACGGTAGTATGTAGAGTTCTTATCTCATGTTTCCCGAGGAAAAACTAATTCGAGCTCCTCCGTTCCATCTCAATCATCCACTGTTTGCGCCAGATGCCGCCACCATAGCCGGTCATTTGTCCGTCTGAGCCAATCACACGGTGGCAGGGGATCAGGATGGCGATGCGGTTGTCCCCATTGGCCGTGGCAACGGCACGTATGGCTTTGAGGTTGCCCACGGCGATTGCCTGATCCTTGTAGGAGCGAGTTTTTCCATACGGGATTTCTTTGAGCACTTCCCATACCTTTCGCTGAAACTCCGAGCCTGGTGTAACCAATGGAATAGAGAATTCTTTGCGCTGTCCTTCAAAATATTCTTCCAGCTCCTTTTTGAGTGGATCGAAAAAAGGACTTTCTCCGGGGAGCAATTCTGCTTTCAAATATTTCCTTAGTCGCTTGATTTGCGTTTCGAGCATCCTCCGATCGGTAAACTCCAGTAGACAAATACCTTCCTCTGTTGCTCCGGCCAGCATCGGGCCCAGTGGTGTAGGAATTCGGGTCACCGAAATGATGTTTTTATCCTTGCTTTCCTTTGGGGTGAAGCCGGTAGAATTCTTGAACGAATCGACAAAGGCACTGAGTGATTCATAGCCGTTTTCATAGGCTGATTTGATCACCTGGTCTCCCTCGCGGATTTGTCCAAAGGCATTGTTGATCCGAAGGGATCGCAAATAAGCCTGAAAGGTCATCCCATGGTTTTTCTTGAACCATCGGCGCACCCGAGTTGGTTCCAGCCCTCTTTTCCTCAACTCAAAATCGTTGATTTTTTGAGTAGGGTCAGTTTTTATTTCTTCCAAAAGGCCTTCTAACCAAATCGGCGTTTCGCCCTTCTTTGTCATTGGTTCACACACCTTGCACGGACGATAGCCATGATTCAGGGCATCCTGGGTAGTCCCAAAATACTCTACGTTTTCTTCCTTCGGCTTTCTAGCCGTGCAGGTAGGACGGCAGAAGATGCCGGTGGTTTTGATAGCCGCGAAAAATACCCCTTCAAATGAGCTGTCTTTTTTGACAAGGGCTTCGTACATGACGGATCGGTCGGGAAGAAGCGAGAGCTGCATGGTTTGTACAAGTTAGAAAATCTTGTGCAAACTACTTAGCTCCATTCTATGCTTCAACCGAAAAAACGACAAGCATTTTTTATACTAGAATGAATACAATGCAGATCGAGGTGATGGCTATCACTGTCAACATTCCGAGCATGTACTTCAAGGTGTCGGCGATAATTTTTATGTCTTTTTTCATCGTTTTACAGGTTTAGTGCAGCATCCGATCGGCAAAGGAGAGAGGAGCCATCCTCCCTCCTAAAACCAATCAGCCATTAGGCATTAGAATGCTCATGAACGGAATTTGTCTTTGTTGCTGTTTTCTTTTTGAACCTTGGGATCACACTACCTGTACGCGACATATACTCACGGTATTTGTTTCCCCACTGGTTGAGCAAATCTCTTTCTTCGAGTGTGATGGCATAGAAAATGTAAAACGTCCATAGACCAGCCAAAAACAAATGTGATACTGTCATGTTAGGGGTACACCAAAAGCCCAGCAAAAGTCCAGAATAGATGGGGTGTCGTACGGACTTATAAAAAGCTCGTTCCTTAAAGACCAATTTCGTGTATGGCTTTTTCATCAGGTACAGCCATACCTGGCGCAAGCCAAAAAGATCAAAGTGGTTGATCAGGAAAGTCGCTAAAAGAAGAATTCCCCAGCCGGCAAAGAAAAACGCATAAAGTAGACTGTATAAGACAGTACCGGGCGCTACAGTCCAGACAGTACCTCCAAGTGGTTGCCAGAAAAACATCAGGTTGCCAAGAGCAAGGAAAGTAAACAATACGTAAGTACTCCGTTCGATAGGTTCGGGTACAACCTTAGTCCATTGCTCTTTGAACCATGGTCGGGCCATGGTGCTGTGCTGGATTCCGAATAGGGCGATCAATAGTACGTTGATCAAAATGGATTGCCAGATACCGCCAGTCGCCACACCATCAATGGTTTTGGGTGCAATGGAGAAATCTCCAATAAAGGCGATCAGGTAAACAAGGGTAGCCACGCCCAGTGTATAGGCCACTACTCCGTAAACAAAAAATAATACTCGCTTCATCATGTGATTGGTTTAAGTGATAAAATATTTGATCGGCTATTTCAAATGCCTGAGCAAATGAACGCAGGCCATGAGCGAGTACCTGAGAATGGAGGTGTACAAGAGGTGAACAATAGAAGATTTTGCCCAGGGATTAATTCCTCGAGGCTAATTATCAAATCCGTTTTTTTAAAGTATTTTTAGAATGATGAACAAACCCAAAAGACATGAGCAAAACACTGACGCCTGAAGAACTAGCTGAGAAGGAAACAAGACAGTTTATGCGTGGATTGAAGAAACGTAACCCCGGAGAGCCGGAGTTTCATCAAGCCGTGCAGGAGGTCGTGGAGACACTGATGCCTTTCGTATTAGACAATCCAAAGTACAAAGAGTCCCAAATCCTGGAACGGATGACTGAACCGGATCGTGTGATCATATTCAGGGTCACCTGGGAAGACGATCAAGGGAATTTACGAGCGAATAGAGCATGGCGGGTGCAGTTCAATAACTCTATCGGGCCCTACAAAGGAGGCATGCGTTTCCATCCCTCTGTGACATTAAGTGTGCTGAAATTTTTGGGATTTGAGCAGACCTTCAAAAACAGCCTGACCACCTTGCCTATGGGTGGAGCCAAAGGCGGCTCCAACTTCAATCCCAAGGGAAAAAGTGATCGTGAGGTGATGCGGTTTTGTCATTCGCTTATGATTGAACTTCACCGTCATGTGGGTGAGGATACCGACGTGCCTGCAGGAGACATAGGGGTGGGATCACGTGAGATCAGCTACATGTTTGGGCAGTACAAGAGGTTAGAAAATCGGTTCACAGGGGTGATCACCGGGAAGGGCCTGGCCTTTGGTGGAAGTTTGGTAAGAACTGAAGCTACGGGTTATGGATGCATTTACTTTACCAAGCACATGCTCGAAACTCAAGGGGAAGACTTCAAAGGAAAAGTGGCGGTGGTGTCGGGATCAGGAAACGTCGCCCTACATGCGATTGAGAAATTGCTTCATCTTGGGGCCAAACCGGTGACGGCCTCTGATTCGGGAGGATATATTTATGACAAGGATGGCATAACCCAGGAAAAGCTGGACTGGCTTAAAGAGTTGAAGACCGAGCGAAGAGGAAGAATTTCTGAATACGCTGAAAAATTTGGTTGTGAATACCATGAGGGCAAACGGCCATGGGAGGTGCCTTGTCAATTGGCTTTTCCGTGTGCCACGCAAAATGAAATTAATCTGGAAGAAGCTCAGACCCTGATCAAGAATGGAGTGATCGCCGTGGCTGAAGGTGCCAATATGCCCACGGAGCTTGAAGCTGCCAAAGCTTTTCTGGAGGCTAAAATTTTATACGGCCCTGCCAAGGCTGCTAATGCGGGAGGAGTAGCTGTCTCTGGCCTTGAGCAAAGTCAAAATTCCCTGCGTCTATCTTGGAGCAGTGAGGAAGTAGACCAGAAACTCAAGGAAATAATGGAAAACATCCATGAACAATGCGTGAAATATGGCACCGAGACTGACGGATTTATCAACTATGTCAAAGGATCTAACATAGCTGGTTTTGTAAAAGTCGCGGATGCCATGATATCCTACGGGGCAGTTTAACCCAAAATTGTTCTAGTCGCGATGTTCCAATAACAAATTTGGGTTTAATACTTTTGCGTTCCATTATTAGGAGAAGTATGAACGCATCGGATCATTATAAAAACCATCTAGCCCACATCTATGCTTGGATGGCCGGGGATTTTCAGGAAAACTCAGCAGCATTCGTTCAATTGCTGGACTCACTCAATGTTTCTCCAGATTCAAACAAAGCTGCATTGGATCTTGGGGCAGGACATGGCATCCAGTCCCATGCCTTGGCAACAAAAGGATTTGACGTGACCGCTGTAGACTTTAATCAAAAAATGCTCAACGACCTGCAGGAAAACTGCAAGGATTTGGAGGTTCGAACCGTATTCGCCGACATCACCAAAGTCGATAAATGGACACAGGAAAAACCCGGTGTGATCGTATGCTGTGGAGATACTCTGACCCATCTCAAATCAAGAGAAGATGTGGAAGAATTTCTGATCAAGTACGCTACCCTGCTGGATAACGGAGGGAAGATGGTTCTGACGTTTAGAGATTATTCGCAAGATCACAACGACACCCTCTACATCCCTGTGAAAAGTGACGACAGTAGAATTTTGACTTGTGTATTGGAGTATGGGTCAGAAAGGGTGAAAGTGACGGACTTACTTCATGAAAAAATCGGTGGCGAATGGCAGCAAAAAGTGAGCTCTTATGAAAAGGTTCGCGTTTCGCCTGATTGGGTAAAGGAGATACTGCAAGGTCAGGGTCTCACTGCCATACACGAAGAAAACGAAAATGCTTTGGTCACTCTAGTCGCTAGTAAGGGTTAAAACATCTTTCCATGCGTCAGACCGACAATTCGATTGGCTACAGGTCTGAAGCGGGCCAAATTCACTCCCACGTTGGAGGCTGTCTTGGAGCCAAACAATTTTTGAATGGTTCGCCCGGCCTTTAGTCGAAAGGAAAATTGTTGATTCCATAAGTGTTCGTATTGTTTTTCCATCGGATCCCTTTTCAAACTTCCGTCATTCCAATGCTTGATAAGCGTGTCTGAAAGAATCTTAGCCGAGTGGATCGCCATAGCCATGCCGTTGCCGCAGAGAGGGGTAATCATCCCTGCCGAGTCGCCGCTCATGAGAATATGGTTTTCAACCAGGTTCTTTTTTTCGAATGAGATCTCGTTAATGACCAGAGGCTTGTCAAAAAGAAACTCTGAGTTTTCGAAAAGATCTTTCAAAAAAGGGTTTTCTGAAAGGATGCTCTTTTCCATTTCTTCAATGCTGCCGGAACTTTTCAAATTTTCGCGATGAGAGAGGTAGCACAGGTTGTAGGTGTCATTTTCTACCCTGCTGATGCCACAATACCCATTCTTGAAATTATGCAAGGCAATCCGGTCATGGGAAAAATCTGTTTTGATGTGGTACTTGACAGCCAGGTAGGGAGATTTTCTGGCCATAAAACCCCGGTTCAAATCCGCATCCAGCCTGGATCTTTTTCCATGCGCCCCGATCACAATTTTGGATTCACTTACCTCCTGACCCGCAAGAACTTTAAAACTATCGCCAGAAAATCTGACATCCGATACTGCGGTGTTTTGCCTGACATCTACTCCCACCTCTACAGCCTTTTCAAATAAATAATGATCAAAGCTGTATCGACTAATTCCAAATCCGCCCATGTCTAAATCAAGATCCGCTTTGCGTCCATTGGTGGAGGTGAGTGAGAATTTTGAGATTTTAGCGGGTTCGAAATCCGTTGGAAATAAGTCATTCCATTCCAGAAAAGGTCTCACTTCATTGGACACGTATTCACCGCATACGCGATGAAAAGGGTAAGCCTTCTTTTCAAAAAGGACTACAGACAATCCAGCCCTGGAGAGCAAAATGCTGTTAACGAGTCCAGACAAGCCGCCTCCTATGATGATAACATCTGTCATTGAGTAAATTTGATGCTAATAATTAACTATTCTAAACCTAAATCGTATTTTGAGGGTAATAGCATGGCAGAAGAACTCCACATCCCAAAAACTGAGAGCAGAAAAGATATTTACGAATCCTTGATTCCTCAAATCAAGGCGCTGGTTGAGAATGAGCCGGATCAGATAGCTAACCTCGCCAATATTGCCGCAGCCCTTAGGCAGGCCTTTGGATTCTTTTGGGTTGGGTTCTATCTGGTGAAGGATGGTGAATTGGTATTAGGGCCATTTCAGGGTCCAATAGCCTGCACACGCATCCAAAAAGGAAAGGGTGTATGCGGATCGGCTTGGGAAAAGGCCGAGACAATTATTGTTCCCAATGTAGATGAGTTCCCCGGTCACATCGCTTGCAGTGGGGATTCAAAATCTGAGATTGTGGTGCCTGTACTGAAGAAAGGTGCGGTAACTATGGTGCTGGATGTGGATAGTGACCGGTTAGATGATTTTTCGGAGACAGACCAAAAGTACCTGGAGGAAATTGTCGCTTTGATCTGAAATGGTGCTTGTTTTTGGTAAACAGTTCTAATTACTGTACCAAACCGCTACAAAACCCCGCTCGTCAGGTTGGTTGATTTACTTTTAAATCGAACAACACCAAAATGATGAAGCAGCATTTTTTGAAACCCATCCTCCTGTCAGTTTTTGTCCTTTTACTTTTTAACGCGAGACCTTCGTTTGCCCAGGGAGATACTCTGTATGTCGATGGCCGATATCTCTACACCGCCGCCGGCGAAAAAGTAATCATGCGGGGGGTAAACGAGATGTTTGTCTGGAATAGCGACAAAAAAGGCGTTCGACTCTTGCCAGAGATCAGTCAGTCCGGGAGCAATACGGTTCGCCTTGTTTGGACTCATCAATATGGTCGTCCGTCGGAGTTGATCGATTTGATCGAAAACACCATAGGCTACAAAATGATTGCCGTACCCGAATGTCACGATGCCACCGGTAAATGGGATGACGACTTGAGGGCTTGCATCAACTTTTGGAATGATCCCGTGCTGATCGAGGGAATACAACGAAACCGTCGATGGACGATCCTAAACATTGCCAACGAGGCGGGCAATGGCTCCATCTCTGATCAGATGTATCTCGATATGTACAAGCCGGCAATTGACTCCTTGCGATCGTGGGGCTACACTGTGCCGATTATGATCGATGGTTCTATTTGGGGACAGCACATTGATCAGATCGGCCGCACTGCCCAGGAAATCCTCAATCACGATCCGCTGAAGAACGTGATATTTTCAACGCATTCGTACTGGCCTAGAAATGCCTCTGTTGAGAATTATCACAAGGTAGTTGACCTCTCAGAGGATTTGGATGTGTGCATCATAGTGGGGGAAGGCCCCTCCATCACCCGGTCCGGGGAGTGCGAAGACCCCAATCCGCTGCCCTACCTCGAGGGAATGAAAATCCTGCATGAGGGAGAATCCGGCTGGCTCAACTGGTCATGGGGCGGACAGAAAAATGGTGACTGTGATGACTATAGGTATTTCGATTTTACTGTGGATGGTGAGTTTGGAAACTGGCAAACCGTGCCCGGCTCAATGACAGTAGCTCTGGACACATTTAGCATTATGAGGACTTCAGAGCGCCCGGCTTCCTTTTATGATCAGGGAATGATAGATGTGTCGGGTGTTTATCTTCATGCCTCAAAGGATACGATTCAGGTGGGGGATGAGGTGTCGTTGGACGTGCTCGTCGCCCCGATCAATGCTTCCAATCAGAGCTATACCATTACAAATGATAACACCACAGGGCTGATCAGTTTTGACGAAGAGACGAACAGCGTGGAGGCACTGGCCGAGGGTACGGTGACCTTCACGGTGACGATGGAAGATGGTGGCTGGGAGGCTGATTTCACCCTTGTGATCGAAGAGATGGTAATGGGTATCACTGATCAGCAGCTAGTGTTCACCGCATCACCTAATCCTATAGGAGCAAATGATCTGAAAGTACGCCTGCAAGGCCGATCGAGTGGCGAATTGCTATTTCACTCATTGACCGGGCAGAAAATATTCAGCAGGACATTTGCGGATAGCGATACCGTGGTAGTTGCCAATAGCCAAATACCAGAGGGAATGTTTATACTGCAATTGATCGTGGACAACGAACGTCAGATAGTCAAGCTACACGGCCGGTGATCAGGCCTCGCGCTTGCCACTGGTTTTGATCAATACCACCAAGCCAAAAATAAACATCGGGATGCTGAGAATCTGACCCATATTGATCAGGAGATCCGCCTCCCACGCTTCTTGGTTTTCTTTAAAGAATTCATTGACGAAACGCTCTGTCCAAAGAAGTGTCATAAATACTCCGAAGATAAAGCCATCCTTGAGCTGAGATCGGTTATGATACCAGAGGTGCGCGATGATCAGAAAGATGATCAGGCAGGCGATTGACTCGTAGAGTTGGGCCGGATGGCGCGAGATCCCCCACACGTTGACTTCTGCATGTTGTATTCCTTTGTCCTTGTAGCCTTTATAGTCCACCGGCTGGGAAGTGTCCTGGTAGAAATGCTTGTTCACATACTGATATCTCGTGAGTATACCGAGCATTTTATTTTCGAAGAAAAGCATCGCATCTCCATTGTCTACTTCATAGTCTTTTTTGTACTCAATATGGATCTTGACCGGTACTGCTCCCGAGACACCCTCAGGCGCATCGGTTGCCTCCCTTTTTTCAAAATTCACTGACTCAATATTGGGCTCCAGCTCAGTCATCACATCCACCAGGGGTCGGGCAAATACCACGCCTGTACTGCTTTCAGTTGGAATGCCGATTATTTCAGAATTCATGAAATTACCAAAACGGATAAAGGCGCCCGTCAAAATCGTAATGATCGCCACCCGATCAAGCACCCACATGTACTTTCTGTTGTACTTTCTGGCAAAGAGATAAAGGGAAATAAACAATCCGATGGCACCGCCATGGCTCGCCAGTCCACCCTCCCAGATGTAGAGAAATTTGATCGGGTTTGAGAAATAATAAACCGGATCGTAAAAAATACAGTGACCCAATCGAGCACCCACGATAGTCGCTACGATCACATAAACCGTGAGCTTATCAACCTCCTTTCGGTCATTGCCCTCTTGCTTATAGATGTAGTACATGATCTGCTGCCCAATGATAAAAGCCGCGGCGAACATCAATCCGTACCAACGGACAGGGTGATCCAAAAAGGGAATTCTAAAGATATCAGGATTGGGACTCCAGATGATAAAATTGAGTAACGACATGTATGCTTATACTTTTTTCCAGAAAAATGGCGTGAGCAATATTAGTACAGTAAAAAGTTCTAAACGACCCAGTAGCATTAAAAAAGAAAGAAACCATTTGCCGGCTGTCGGAATGCCCGAAAAGTTGTCTACCGGACCTACATCTCCCAACCCAGGGCCAATATTACCCAATGAGGTAGCTACTGATCCAATGGCCGTAAGAAAATCCACACCAATCCAAGCCATGATGACTGATCCAATGGCGAAAATGGTAATGTAAATCATAATAAAAGCCAGGATGTTGAAGGTGATGTCCCGATGTACGGCTTTCTTATTGAGCCGTACTGGCAGGATCGCCGAGGGGTGAAGCTGCCGCTTGAGCTCCAACACGCTGTTTTTAATCAAGATAATGTGTCGAACGATCTTTACACCTCCAGCGGTGCTACCCGCCGATGCTCCAAAAAACATAATGATGAATATGATAACCATGGTATTGAACGGCCAGGTGCTATAGTCGGCAGTGATGTACCCGGTGGTCGTCAGGATAGACACGACCTGAAAGAGGCTTTCGCGAAAGCTGATTTCCCAGTCTAGTCCGTAGTGAAAATGTACATTGATGCCGATGAGGGCAGTGATTAGTAGTACCATGATCAGGTACACACGAAATTCCTCGTTTTTGATTACGGTTCTAAATTTTCCGTGCAGGCCAAAGTAGGTGAGGGTAAAGTTGGTGCCTGCCAAAAACATAAAAAGGACGATCGTGTATTGGATGAACGGCGATTCAAAATGTGCTACGCTGGCATTTTTAGTCGAAAATCCACCGGTCGCCATAGTGGTCAGCGCATGGTTAATGGAATCAAAAAATGACATGCCTCCTACCCAAAGCAACACCATCTCTGTTGCCGTCAATCCTACATAGATGAACCAAAGCCTTTTGGCGGTCTCGGTGATCCTGGGCTTCAGTTTGTCTGGTGAAATCCCCGGGGCTTCCGCCACGAATAACTGCATTCCCCCAATGCCTAATATCGGTAAAATGGCAACAGCTAGTACGATGATTCCCATACCTCCGATCCACTGGGTCAGGCTGCGCCAAAAAAGGATACCATGATCCAGAGCTTCGATATCGATCAGTATCGTAGCACCGGTAGTGGTAAAGCCCGATATGGTTTCAAAAAAAGCATTGGTGAAGTCCGTGATTGACCCGCTGAGAATATACGGCAGCGAGCCAAACAGTGACATGGTAAGCCAGCCCATGGTCACAATGAGGTAACCGTCTTTTTTCTTGAGTTCTTTGTTTTTGACATTTTTGGTCAGGGCGAATGTCAGATAGCCGGTAAGCATGGTGATCGCACCGGATAGCAGAAGCGGATACAAATCATCGCCCCCATAATAAATGGAAAAGGGGACGCAGGTCATCATAAAGGCGCCATTGAGCAGGATGAGCAAGCCCAGGACATTTAGGATGACCTTGTAATTGAATCTCATTTAAAGAAGTCTTCTACTTTTCTGATGCATTCGGGTTTGGAGAGGACTACCACCCGGTCTTTTGGCTCGAAAATAAAATTGCCCCGCGCTGTGATCCCTCGGTTTTTTCGAACAACTCCCCCAATGATGGCCGCTTTTGGAAAGTCCAGGTTCCTCAATTCGCTCCCCAGGATTTTGGAGTTTTCTTTTACTTCAAACTCCACAATTTCTCCTTCGACACCATGGATTGACGTGTGATTGACCACTTCTCCTTTTCGGATGTACCGGAAGATAAAACTCGCGGCGATCAGCTTTTTGTTGATCATCGTATCCACACCTATGTTTTGGGAGAGGTGGATGTAGTCTATATTTTCTACAAGCGAGATGGTCTTTGCTACCCCATGGTTTTTAGCGACAAGCGAAGAGATCATGTTGGTTTCGGAGTTGCCTGTCACAGCGATGAAGGCATCCATATCGTCGATTCCCTCTTCTTTCAGCAGGTCCACATCTCGACCATCTCCATTAATGATCATGGTATTCTGGAGCGAATCGGCCAACTCAAAACACTTGTCCCGATCTTGCTCGATCAGCTTGATATTGTAGATTTTGTTGAGCTGACGAGCCGCCTGGATACCGATCTTGCTGCCGCCCAGGATCATAATGTTTTTGATGGGCTTACTCTTTTTCCCTGCCAGATCCAATACCCTGTCCACTCCATCCGGCTGGCAAATGAAATAAGCATGATCGTTGAATAGAAACTTGTTATCGCCATGGGGAATGATCGTTTCCTGGTTTCTGAGTATTGCCACGGTGCTGAAACTATGATCAGGGTTCAGATAAGCTGTTTCCACCAGGCTCTTGTCTTTCAGCTCTGAGTTTTCGTCAATGGTGATACCTACCAGCGAAAGCATTCCTTTTTCGAAATTGAAAAGGTCAGTCACCGCAGATTCTTGCAAAAGCCGCTTGATCTCCTTGGCAGCCAGGGACTCGGGCGAAATGATCTCATCGATCCCAATAGTTTTGAGATCCAGAATTTCTTTTCTGTGGAGGTATTCCGTATTACTGATTCTTGAGATTGTCCTCTTGGCACCAAGGTTTTTGCCAATGATGCATGTAGAAATGTTCGTGGCTTCTGACTCGGTCACAGCGATCAGCAGCTCGGCCTTTTCGACCTGAGCCTGTAGCAAAGTTTTGTAGGATGTAGAGCTACCCTTGGTGGTCTGTACATCGAGGTGATTGGCTACATACTGCAGCCGATCGTCATCCAGGTCAATGATGTCGATATCATGCGCCTCATAGGCGAGCAATTTGGCCAGGTGAAAACCCACGTCTCCGGCACCTGCAATGATTATCCTCATAGGTATGATTGTAATTCCATAGCCCTAGCAAATATAAGAAAACATCGTTTGCGGGATGTTATTTTCACTTTTTGTTGATGTAGGCTCAGCTTTTGGTTCCTCGTGTCATTTCCTTTTTGCCGGGAGGGCCGGGAAGTTCTTCTATGGTGTAGCCTGCTGTCTTCAAATCCCTTTTGAATTGACCCTGAGCACAATAGGTGGTGAAAACGCCATTTCCTGATGTAGCTGCATACATTTTATTGAGTACCTCAGGCGTCCACATATCCGGCTGTCGAGAGGGGGCAAAGGCATCAAAATAGATCACATCAAACGAGCCTGGCTTTGGATTAAAAGAATGGATATCGGTTTCCAGCTTGGTCAGAGTAAAATTTTCGTCAATGGAAACCGGTGTATTCCATTCAGCCATATGCATTTTATCAAATAGCTTCTGATCCTTTTCGGAATACCCTTTTTTGTAATTCAACTGCGCTACAGTCCCCTGATCCAATGGAAATTTCTCTAATGAGGTAAAATGGATTTTGGGACAATTTTCAGTTTTCCATTTTCCACTTTCAATTAAGGTCAACCAGACGTTGAGCCCCGTCCCAAAGCCAATTTCTAAAATGCTGATTTCCTTTTTTTCAGGATTTTGTTCTATAAAATGGTTGAGCCCCTTATCCACAAATACGTACTGCGACTCGGTCAATGCTCCATGAGTCGAGTGGTAGGTTTCGTTCAGCTCAGGGAGAAAAAGCGATGAGGAGCCATCCCTGGTTTCGATCAGCTCTACCTTAGGCATACTTATAGATCAAAACAGTCGCATGGGCTGCTATGCCTTCTTCCTTACCAACAAAACCGAGCTTTTCTGTTGTAGTAGCCTTGATGGAAATGTCATGTTCTTCGATCATCATCACTTCGGCCAGCACTTTCTTCATTTCAGGGATATGTGGATTGATCTTGGGCCTTTGCAGGCAAATGGTACAGTCGATATTGCCTACAGCATAGTCAGAATCGCGCAGGAGTTTCAGAACATCTTTCAGTAATATTTTACTGTCAATACCTTTAAACTTCGGATCCTGATCGGAGAAGTGGTAGCCTATATCCCGCATGTTTGCAGCGCCCAACAGCGCATCACAGATCACATGGATCAATACATCGGCATCAGAGTGCCCATAGGATCCGTGCGTATGTTCGATTTGTATCCCGCCCAGCCAGAAGGGATGCCCTTCTTTCATGGCATGTACATCATAGCCGTAGCCTACTCGTATGTTGGGTTTTTCCATAGATTACTGATTTTGGATGTCAAATTTATTTTTTGCAAACTCATTCAGTTTGGGTTGAATAATTCAGAACCCAAGGGGATAAACGAAAAAAGTAAAAATATATCGCTTGTATTCGTCTACGACAGCAGGTCGTCCACTATTTTCCAATGAAGCAAGCACTCTGGCACAGAAATAACAGACAAATAAATTTGAAATAAGACTGGTAATGACAAGGAGTATCATGAACAATTGATATTCACTTACAAGCCCGTCCATAAATTCTTTTTTTGAGAATAACATGAATGCGGAGGATGAGGTATAACAAACCAAAAAAACAATGAAAGTCTTATATTCCAAATTGTTCGGCTTGGCAACATATTTATAGAGAAGTATTCCTATGCCATAAACCCAAAGAGCTGGAAGCATTAGAAACCAAAAGAAAAGTAGAGTAAGTGGTAACGATGTAATTGATATTATTCCAAATCCCACTAACCAACCAATGAAAATCTGCCAATGTCTTAGTCTTAAGAATATTTGTAACGGCTTTGACATTCTCCCTTTTCAATTTCTCATTTTACATCGACTTGGCTTTCTCCCAATATTCATCCATCTCCTCCAGCGTCATCTCTCCCATTTTCTTGCCGTCTTTTTGGCTTTCAGATTCGAGATACTGGAAGCGCTTGATAAATTTTTTGTTGGTGCGCTCGAGTGCCTCTTCCGGATCGATGTTGACGAAGCGGGCGTAGTTCACCAATGAGAACAAAATATCGCCAAACTCATTCATGGCTTTTTCCTTTTCGTTGTGCTCGACCTCTTCTTTGAACTCCGCCAGTTCCTCGTGCACCTTGTCCCACACCTGGTCTTTGTGATCCCAGTCGAATCCTACACCTCGGGCCTTTTCCTGGATGCGCATGGCCTTGACCATGGCGGGCAGGGACTGGGGCACACCACCCAGCACGGACTTATTGCCTTTTTCCTTCAGCTTAATCTTCTCCCAGTTTTCTTTGACCTGCTGTTCGTTTTCTACGGACACATCTCCATAGATATGTGGGTGCCGATGGATTAACTTTTCGCAGATGGCATTGAGCACGTCTGCTACGTCGAAGGCTTTTTCCTCCTGAGCAATCCGGCTGTAAAACACCATATGAAGCATGATATCGCCAAGTTCTTTTTTGATTTCGGGAAGATCCTTGTCAAGGATGGCATCTGAGAGTTCGTAGGTCTCCTCGATGGTCAGGTAGCGAAGCGTTTCCATGGTCTGCTTTTTGTCCCAGGGGCAGTTTTCCCGCAGTTCGTCCATCACTGTGAGTAGGCGGTCAAAGGCTTCCAGTTTGGCTTTTCGATTGGGGTCAGGCTTACTTAAGGGCTGCGACATGGAAATGGTTTCTACTGAACGGGCAAAACTATTGGGTTTGGGGGAAAGATACTATGACTGGTATTAATTCCACTCCTTTGAGGCCATGTAACCGATATGGCCGTCATTGCGAATCACATCAAAAAAATGCAAACGACTGTTCCTCCAAAAATGGGATGAAGCAATCTCGGTCTCGTTAAAAGGGAACAAGATTGCTTCAGTCGTGCCTCCTTCGCAATGACGCGACTTATTGATGAAGAGCGGAGCATAAATGATTAATATCATCATTTGCCTCACAATCTTCATTTTCAGCCGTATAATAACTTCGAATCGTTAAATTTGCGTTCAAGATTTCGAAACTATGACAACAGTATTTTTAGGGATAGGATTTGTAGCGGTGTTTTTCATCTTTATGAGTGTGAGACTCATCTTTTTGAAAAATGGAGAATTCAAAGGCACTTGTGCTTCTCAGAACCCTTACTTGAATAAAGAAGGAGAGGCTTGTGGCTACTGCGGACGAGTCGTGACTCCCGGTGAATCCTGCGACAACAACAAATCTGAGGTCGAAAAGGTTTTGGAAAAATTCAACTAGCACATCGAATAGAATAAGTTAAAAAACCGTTTTAGCAAAGATTTTTCGTTTTCAACTGAATGAATACCTTTGCGCACCTTTTTAAATTATCATGACATTAATTAAATCCATCTCGGGTATCCGAGGGACGATTGGAGGCAAAGAGGGTGAGTCTTTGTCACCGATCGATGTAGTGAAATATTCGGCGGCTTTCGGCCAATGGGCTCGCAACAATTCTGAATCCAAGAAAATAGTAGTGGGTCGTGATGCGCGTCCTTCCGGCAAAGTAATTGCTCAGCTGGTTGCTTCAACCCTTCAAAATCTGGGTATCGATGTGGTGGACTTGGGTCTTTCGACCACTCCTACGGTCGAGATGGCCGTCCCTATGGAAAATGCCGCCGGAGGCATCATCATCACTGCCAGCCACAACCCTACCGGATGGAACGCCCTAAAATTACTCAACTCGGATGGTGAATTCATTTCTGCAGAAGCAGGAGCCGAAGTGCTCAAAATCGCAGACGAAGGACTTGCCACTTATGTAGCAGCTAAAGACTTTGGAAAGTACACTGAAGATGACAGCTACATTGACAAACATATTGATGAGATCATCAAGCTGCCACTTGTAGACCTTGAGGCCATCAAAGGAAGGAATTTTAAAGTGGCCGTAGATGCGGTCAACTCCACTGGGGGAATCGCAGTACCTAAGTTGCTACAAAAACTTGGTGTAACGAATTTCGAAATTTTCTACGGTGAGCCTACCGGCTTGTTTCCTCATAACCCAGAACCGTTACCTGAGAACATCACGCATCTCTGCAATGAGGTGGAAGCTGGAAGGTTTGATTTAGGAATCGCTGTAGACCCTGATGTAGATCGATTGGCGTTTGTTGGCGATACAGGTGAACCATATGGCGAAGAGTACACTTTGGTGACCATAGCCGATTATGTGTTGAAGAACCAAAAAGGAAACTCGGTATCCAATATGTCGTCGACTCGCGCATTGAAAGACGTGACCCTCAAAAATGGAGGTTCGTACGAGGCAGCGGCGGTTGGAGAGGTCAATGTGGTAAACAAAATGAAAGCTACCAACGCCATCATTGGCGGTGAAGGCAACGGAGGCGTGATCTTCCCCGAGCTTCACTATGGTCGAGATGCCCTTGTCGGAATTGCACTCTTCCTTAGTCATTTGGCAAAGTTTGGAAAGTCTGCATCACTTCTTCGCGGGATGTACCCTAATTACCACATCTCTAAAAACAAGATCGAATTAACTCCTCAGATTGATGTCGATAAGGTTTTAGAAGGGGTGAGAAAGAAATACGAAAAGCAGCCGATCAACCTGGAAGACGGTGTGAAAATCGAGTTTGACTCGGAGTGGGTTCACTTGAGAAAGTCCAACACTGAGCCGATTATCAGAATCTATTCAGAATCTGAATCTGAGAACACTGCCAAGGTTTTGGCCAACAAGATCATCATGGACATCAAGGAGATCGTGTCCGAGCCGGTGGAGGAATAGGAAAAATCCCATCAACCTTGGGTTTGTGGGGTGGCAGGACTCACATTCCTATGGCACATAAGTCGGCCGTCCAAACCTTTTGGCTATACCCAATCTTATCAGGTTGAATTCGGGGGTGTTTAGAACCTCTTCTCTCTCGATCAGGACGTTGTAACGGAAATCTACTGATAATGCCCATGCCTTCCCTATCAAATATTGAACCTCAAAACCGAGTGATGCGGCCATGCCAGGATGAATGGTTATTCTATATCTTGGTGTATAGTCGGCAATATTGCCTGTTCGAGGATCTGTAGTCCAGTCGTCGAGTGTGAAAATATTTGTATGAGTACTGAGATACATGATTCCTCCCGTTGGCCCCAGTCGCCAGCTGTTTGATTGGACAATATAATAGGCCATCTGCAGCTGGAAATAATGATATGCATACTGTTCATAGTGAATATCACTGGCAGACGCAGCGGGTGTATTTAAAAACTCTGTATGAATACTCCTCGGTACAAGGTTGACCCGATCCTGATTGATGTTCCATTCTTCAGAAAAATTGCTCAACCAGGCTCCCCCAAAGTGGAGCTGAAGATGCATCCGCTCCAGCCATGGATCATGCTCAAATAGCTGATAGCTATACCCAAACTCTACTGATGGTCCCACCTGAGGATTGGTTTGAACATCCAGGATCCCCGCCTTTAACCCAAAGCCATGTCGCTGAGCGAACAAACTACCCGAACTCATCAAACAACCAAGTAGAATAAGTATTAACAAATACTTATTAATACCTATATGCGGAGCTACTTTAAACCTCTCTTTGATTTTCATAAGGTCAGTTGAAACACTATCCATCCGTCACATTATCTGTTTTTCCAAACTTATAGGCAAGCCCTACGCGAAGTGACGAGAACGGAGCCGCACCCTCATTGAGATCTTCAAGTTGATTGAATTTAAAATCTAGTTCGGAGACCAAATGATCACCTATGTGATATCTTAGTCCCAACCCAAAAGACCTTGCCAATCCAGCGTGATTGGTAATTTCATATCTAGGCGTATAATCCGTGATAATTCCAGTTACTGGATCACTTCTCCAGCTTTGCAACCGAAACTTAGAAGCCTGGGTTTTTAGAAGCATTATTCCTCCATTCACCCCAAATTCCCACCTACCAAAACCAATCAAATACCAAGATAGCTGTGCTTGCGCATAGTACAAGGCATAACTCTCCTCAGCAATATGGAAGCCTGCAGAGCGATCGGAGTTTAACAATCGTTCATTTATCTCGATGGGCACCCCGTTAACATGTTCTTCACTATCTCTCCAAAAGTCCGGATAGGTACTTTGCCATCCGCCTCCAATGTTGAATTGAAAGTGTAGCCGTTTAAGCACTGGAATTCCTTTAACTAGCTGATAGTCATAGCCCAACTCAACACTAGGCCCTAACTGTAAAGCAGCATCAATGTCAACTACTCCAGCTTTCAATCCGATCCCATGCCTTTGCGCAAAAAGGTTTGAAAAGCTAAGTACCCATATCAAAGTTGATATTATTGATATAGGTACTATTTTTTTGTGCGTATTTTTCATTCAAGTTATCTAGGATCAACCTCAAAATAGAACTCCAATCCATTGAAATTATAAATACGTGCTCCATTTCTTGTTCCAAACCCAGTGTCAGAAGTGATACTCCCCAACGTAGAACATCGATCAAATGGAACATTAAATAGTAGGCGAGCCTTATCTTGTTCAATCACATAACTTATCTGTTGATCACTTTCGTAATTTCCATCGGCATCAATTCCTACCTTGCCAGAGATCTTTACTTTTGGATTCGTATACCATTGTTTGAAAGTGACCACAAACCTAAATTCACTTTGTCTGCTTCTCCAATTATGAATCAGAAATGAAGCTGGTGCAACCTTCCATCTTCCTCTATCGATATCCCTACGAGACAACCGAAAGTTAAATAAATAAGCGTCATTTTCATTTACAGATAGGTTGGTTGCTATTCCTTCAGAATCCAACTCGTAATCACCCTTAATAATGTAAAAATCAATTTTGCTATCTTCTGGCCACTTTCTTGTATGCTTTGTAAGTCTAAACTGAGGCATTCTTAGCTCTAGGATATCATCATCGTTGAGGTCACGACAATCTATATCTCTGGGTGTATAGTTAACGGTCGACCCCCCAGAAGTAGATCCTGAGGTAGAACCGTTATTAGTCGCTATTCCGGTATTATCCGCAACCTCCTTTGGAGCGATATCATCACCATACATTATTACTAATGTTGGATTTTGCTGGGCATACTCATCAGTGACAGATACTAACGTTGGGAGCCGAGAACTCTCATGGCCTGATATTATTCCCTGAGTGACTCCTGTCGTGTCCGTTCCATTATACCATGTTATCGTGATAGGATCCTCACATTCACTATGGTCTTCTGCCAAATACGGAGCGTAAAAGTAATATCGTCCCGACAGCAGTTCTTCCAATTCAGTCAGATCAATACTTGATCTAGCACTTGACATGTTCTCCTCGACAGTTCTACGAAACTGGGATGCAATTGGAGAAAAAGATCTGGTACTCGCATTTCACTCCGCACCTCTGGATAATTAATAAATTCTGAGAAAATCCTTGCTGCTTGTTGAAGTTCTTCTTCAGTAGCCTTCCTTCCCAGAGAAAAAGGAGGGTCATCCGATTGATCTGGTGTTATTTCCGGAGATTCACTGCAGGAAAACAAGGAAATTCCTAGTACTAAAACAATGAACCTCTTAAGTAGTTTGGTTGACTTTGACATTTAATTGATAGTTAATTAGTTAATAAAAAATTTTAGCATCAATCTCAAAATGCAACCACAGGCAAATATATTATTATTTTCTAAATGGAATAATCCGACCTTATGTGAACTCTGTCCCAAAAAATATGTTTTCCTATCCTAAAATAGGAAAATATGTACTTTGACTTTCGCGATCACAAGCTGGACTCTTTTCTAAGGTTGACAGACAATGTCGATCTGATTTCAGAAGATTGTAAACTGACCAGTGGCCTTTTCCACATATTGTGGAATCGATCTGACGAAACGGCGCAACTAGAAATAGAAGGCCTTCCAGTTTCCCTTGAGCCGGGTCAATTGCTTCCGTTGACTTATTTACAGAAAACAGAATTCATCAAGAATCCCGATGAGCTCTACATCTTTTCATTCAACAGGGAATTTTACTGCATCAAGGATCATGACCATGAAGTCTCCTGCAATGGTCTTCTTTTTTTCGGCACACGAGATATTCCTGTCCTTTCGCTTGACGAAGGAAACCACAAGAAATTAGATCTCCTGTTCCAGATCTTTGAAGAGGAGTTTGATGAAAAGGATAACGTCCAGGGAGAAATGCTACAGATGCTCCTTAAGCGACTGATTATTCTCTGTACCCGAATGGCCAGGAAGCAACTGGAAACCCGATCCATCGACAAGGATCAAACCGATTTGATTCGAGCGTACTATGTTTTGGTGGATCAGCACTTCAAAGAAAAGAAGACAGTGGCAGAATACGCCGATATGCTGTTCAAGGCACCTAAGACACTTTCAAATCAATTCAAACAATTCAGCGAAAAGTCCCCACTTCAAGTAATCCATGAAAGAATCTTGCTGGAAGCAAAGCGGCTGCTCAGACTGACAGACAAGTCAGTAAAAGAAATATCCTTCGACCTGGGATTTAACGATGATGCGGCTTTCACCAAATTCTTTAAAAAACTCGAGGGAAATTCCCCCATTACTTTCAGAAAGTTGGAATCCGGGAATAATTGACAAGTCTTCGGGAAAAATTGACTCTTACCATAGTGCCATTGGCCAGTTAATAGTATCAAAAGATTTTTAACAAAATTAAATTGATACGACAATGGCAAATTTTAAAGTACCCACGCGAGAAGAGGTTTCCGAAAAGGACCAACAGATCTTTGATACCCTAAAAAGCAATATAGGATTCCTTCCGAATTTGTATGCATCATTCGCGGCTTCCGAAGGAGCACTAGGAGACTACCTGGCCTTCAATGGAAGAAAAACTTCGCTCAACAACAAAGAGAAGGAGGTAGTCAACTTGATTGTCAGTGAGGTAAACAACTGTACCTACTGCAAAGCCGCACACACGGCTATCGGAAAGATGAATGGATTCACTGACGAACAGATTTTGGAGATCAGAACCGGGAGAGCAACTTTCGATTCTAAACTCGATGCGCTTGCACAATATGTTCAGGACGCCACAATAAACAGAAGCAAGCCCTCACAAGAGACTGTAGATGCTTTTCTAGCAGCGGGTTACTCAGAGGAAAACCTGGTCGATACCATCCTCTTGATCGGAGACAAAACCGTAAGCAATTTTCTTTATGGAACACTTCAGTTTCCTGTAGACTTTCCACTGGCACCTGAGTTGGAAGAAGTGTCTGCTTAAGGAAACGAAATGTTGGCGAGTTAGCAGCAAATGAGTGAATTACATGAGTTAGTGATGTGTAAGAAAGGAGCAAAAGGCTCCTTTTTTCATTTTAACGCTTTGCACGATGAGAGGCTATTTTTTGTAAATTCGATTAAAAATCCAATCCATCTATGCAAGCAGGCAAGCGATACACCTTTTGGCAGGTCGTCAACTGGACACGAAAGTACCTTCTCATTTTTTTAATACTGGACGCCGTACCCGTCTCATTGTTTTATTTCTTCCAATGGGAGTTTCTGATCATTCCCTGGCAACCCATGTCGATTATTGGAATTGCCGTGGCATTTTATCTGGGGTTTAAGAATAATTCCTCTTATGAGCGAATGTGGGAAGCCCGTAAAATCTGGGGTGGCATCGTCAACAATGCGCGCTCTTTTACTGTAATGACACGAGATTTCGTGACTAATGAACATGCCTTGGAAAAACAATCGGAAGAAGGTTTAAGGTCAATTCATAAAACAGTGGTTCATCGACACCTGGCCTGGCTCCATGCGATGACCATTCAACTAAGAAAACTCCAGGCTTGGGAGCATGATGGAAGTAGAGATGCGGGATTTCGAACCGCCATGGGACTCGACTATGACGAAAAACAATTTGACCAACTGAGAAATTATTTGTCCAAGGAGGAGTTTGAATATGTGCAGCAAAAAGGAAACAAAGCCTCTCATATTTTAAGTCTACAATCCAAGCACTTGCTCAAGCTCAAACTGGTAGGCCTAATCGAAGACTTTCGGCATATGGAGTTGGAGAAGATGGTAGTAGAGATGTACACCCTGCAGGGACAAAGCGAGCGCATCAAAAACTTTCCTTTTCCTCGCCAATATGCCACAGCCAACTTCTTTTTTGTCTGTATTTTCATTTTGCTTCTGCCGTTTGGGATGCTGAGTGTATTTTCAGGAATGTCCAATCCCAATATGCTCTGGCTGGCCGTTCCTTTTTCCGTGCTTTCCAGCTGGGTATTTTGGATGATGGAGATGATCGGAGAATACAGCGAGAATCCATTCGAAGGCTTGTACAACGACGTACCCATCACCAGTATGACCCGTAGTATTGAAATAGACATTCGTCAAATGCTGGATGAAGAGGACTTACCCGAACCCATCTCACCATTGGGGGATTTGAAAATTCTTTATTAGAGCTATGAACCGCATCGACCGACTATCTTCCATGATTCTTCGGCTACAAGCCCGACGGTTTGTATCAATTGATGAGTTTGTGGACGAATATGACATTTCTGAGCGAACGGTCTTTCGGGATATTAAGGCCTTGGGGGAAGCAGGGGTACCAGTGGGTTTCGAAAAGGATCGTGGTTATTACATAGTAGAAGGGTACAATGTCCCTCCTATCATGTTCACCAAAGAAGAAGCCAGTGCTATCCTTGTGGCGGGCAAGCTACTCGAAAGGCAAGGAGACAAATCTTTGGTTCAGGATTTTGACAAGGCCCAGGAAAAAGTGAGGGCCGTACTCAAGACAATGCAGCATGATTTTGTGGATGAACTCGAAAAACACATAGAAGTGGTCGCCCCACCCTCTACAGCGGAAATGTACCCTGACAAATTCTTGCTAGAAATGAAGAACGCACTCGTGGCAAAGAAAGTACTGGCCTTTGACTATTACTCAAACTACAGCGACACCCAGTCTCACCGTGAAGTGGAACCGCTTGGCCTTTGTCACTATGCTAATCACTGGCACTTGATTGCACACTGTCGAAAAAGAGATGATGTCCGGGACTTTCGTGCCGATCGTATTTCAAAACTGACAAGCCTGGACGAAACCTTTGACCCGGAGCTGCGACCAGATTTCAAACAGCACATTTTCGGTTTGCATACCAATCAGGATTTGGAAGAGGTTCAGGTTTTGTTTGCTCATAAAGTGGCCCGGATGATCGGTGATCAGAAGTACTTCAACGGACTCATCGATCAGGAGAAAACGGAAGTAGGAGTACTCATGACTTTCATGGTTGGTGAAATGGAATATTTTGCCCGATGGCTTTTGATGTTTACTGATTCCGTATCAGTCATTCATTCAGACCGATTAAGGGACAAAATGGAGCAACTCATTTCGCAACTGAATAAAATTTACGTTCCGGTGATGGGTTCTTGAATTCAAGATTCATTGCCCCAACCCTAAAGGGTGTGAATCTTGAAAAAGGACGCCCTACAAACTGACCACTACCACTCTAAAGAGAGATGGCGAAATTCAATTTGACTCCCCTGTCAGCCGACAGGCAGGCTTCAGGGACGGGGCAAATCAAATTAATTAAAAATCTTCTAGCCCTGTTTCGTGTCCTCACGAAATAAAATCAAGTTTTTTTCATTTCCCAAAACCCACTGACATAGGGCTGTCAGTGAACGGTTTTTCATTTGTATCAAACAAAACCAAAAACAAATGAAAAATGAAGTACTGGAGTTGGTCGTATACAAAGTCAAAGCCGATCAGCTCGACAAATTCAATACCGAGACACGGTTCAAATTAAAGAACATTGTTGAGAGCTTTCCCGGTTTCGTGAGGTTCGAGACCTACTCATCCATGGATGAAAGGGGATGGTTTGCTGATCAGGTAATTTGGGAGACTATAGAAGCAGCTCGTTTTGCTGCGGAGAAGATAGAATCTCTGCAAGATCAGGAGCCTTATTCGGCCATTTTTGGAGCCGTCGAGGAAATCAAAATTTTTCAACACTTTAAAGCAGTTGCATAATCATGGAAAAAATCGATCTAAAAACACTCGACAAGCCGTATTACACAGCGAAAAGGAAACCAGAAGAGTTGAACATCAATCCTCACTTTTGTTTGGCTATTACAGGGATAGGTGCACCGGAAGGTGAGCGGTTTCAAGATAGCATTGGAGCCTTGTACCAGGTAGCCTATACCGTTCAGCGATTTGCCAAGATGGACAGCAAGCCATTCGCCATTCCCAAGATGGAAGCCTTCTGGTGGGTGGACGAAGGCCTCGAGTTCAATGAGGAGACCAAAGATCAGTGGCAATGGCAGCTTATGATCCGCATGCCGGAGTTTGTAGATGAGGACATGGTGGATCAGGCCGTGGAGGCCGTGATCAAACGAAAAGGCACCACCCTGGCAAGCGAGGTAATCTTAAAAGAAGTCAATGAAGGCCGTAGCGTCCAGATGATGCACATTGGATCGTACTATGAGGAAGACCGAACGATCGGTCAGCTCATGGAATACATGCAGCTTAATGGCTTAACAATGAACGGGCATCATCATGAGATTTATATTTCGGACCCACGAAGAACAGCCGAAGAAAAACTAAAAACAATTATAAGATATGGAGTAAAGTAAGAAGACAACCATTAGTAACATAGCCAGGTCACTTCTCAATGGGGTGGCCTTTTTTTAAGTTGAAAATAGAAACTTTCAATGCACTTTTGCATGTATGAAAAAGTGTATCCATGAATAAAGACACGAAAGGAATAGCGGAAGTGCCGACTAGTGAAAGCAACATCCAGCTGGAGTTCCTCAGTCTCGATGATTATCAGGAGCTAAAGAAGACCATGATCGAGGCGTACACCGGTATCCCGGATGCCTATTGGAAAGAAAGCCAAATTCTCAGCCTAACGGATAAGTTTCCCGATGGCCAGGTGGTCATCAAGGTCAATGGACAGATCGCCGGATGCGCCTTGTCCATCATTGTGAATTACAATGACTTTCAGGGTAAGCACACTTACAAGAAAATTACCGGCAACTATTCTTTCGACACTCACGACGATGAGGGGGATGTACTGTACGGAATAGATGTCTTTATCAGGCCAGAGTTCCGAGGAATGAGATTGGGTAGGAGGCTGTACGATTACCGCAAAGAGTTATGTGAAAGGTTGAACCTGAAAGGAATTGCCTTTGGTGGCCGCATACCAAATTACCACAAGTACGCGGAGGAAATGTCGCCAAAAGAGTACATAAGCAAGGTTCGGAAAAAGGAAATTGATGATCCGGTATTGAACTTTCAAATTTCCAATGATTTTCATCCAAGTAAAATCCTGAAGGGATATTTGGAAGGAGACGAAGCCTCCAACGAATATGCAGTACTCCTTGAGTGGGATAACATCTACTATGAAAAGGAAACGGAGGAGCCTTCGGCAATCAAAAAAATAGTGCGAATCGGTTTGATCCAATGGCAGATGCGCCCTTACAAGAGCCTGGATGATCTCATGCAGCAGGCAGAATACTTCATAGATGCCGTGTCCGGTTACCGATGTGATTTTGCCTTGTTCCCAGAGTTTTTTAACGCCCCGCTGATGGCTGAAAACAACCATATGTCAGAACCTGAAGCGATTAGGGAGCTAGCCATTCACACCCCTGAAATCACTCGAAGGTTTCAGGAGCTGGCCATTTCCTACAACATCAACGTGATCACGGGGAGTATGCCCGAGATGTTGGATGACAAACTGCTCAACGTAGGTTATCTCTGCAAAAGAGACGGCAGTACTGAACGGTACGAGAAACTGCATGTGACTCCTGACGAAGCTAAAGTATGGGGTATGCAAGGAGGCAGTGGTCTCAGAACATTCGATACGGACTGCGGAAAGATTGGTATTTTGATTTGCTACGATGTGGAGTTCCCCGAGCTCAGCAGGCTTTTGGCAGATGAAGGCATGGATTTTTTGTTTGTCCCATTTCTGACGGATACTCAAAACGGATACTCCCGAATCAGGAACTGCTCTCAGGCTCGTGCGATTGAGAATGAGTGCTACGTCGCCATTGCAGGTAGCGTAGGAAACCTCCCCAATGTGCACAACATGGACATTCAGTTTGCCCAATCTATGGTTTTCACGCCTTGTGATTTTGCCTTCCCAACCAACGGGATCAAGGCAGAAGCAACACCGAATACGGAGATGATCTTGATTGCTGATGCCGATATCGATTTGCTACGAGAGCTTAATCAATTCGGAAGTGTGAAGAACCTGCGGGACAGGAGGAAGGATATATATCAGTTGAAGAAGAAATGATGTGGTTTGCCCTATAGTCATCGTCTGAATGCCTCAAAAACAATAAATTGTCATTCCGAAGTATGAGGAATCTTATTGTGACAATTCTACCTCTTGAATCTAATAAGATTTCTCGCTGATACTCGAAATGACAAGCTTTTGAGGCACTCTGGCATTTTTTACATAAATCGCAAGTCAGGCCAACCACTCCCAGAGGGTGGTTATTTAAATTACATCGATGTTCGACCCATTAACCACCCATCTCCAAAAATTCTCTAAACCGAATGAAGAAGAACTAACAAGTTTCCATTCCTTATTTTCGCTTCAGAAGGTCAATAAAAAGGATCACATCCTAAAATCAGGTCAATACGCAAAACACCTTTATTTTGTAAACAAAGGTTGTTTTCGGCTTTATTATATCAATGGAAAGGGCGTTGAGAAAATACTGACCTTCGCCATTGAAGGCTGGTGGCTGGGAGACTTTGACAGCATGGTTAATGACCGCCCGACCCGACTAAGCATTCAGGCCCTGGAGGATTCGGAATTACTCAAAATCAGCAAAGACGATTTAGAAGTTGTGCTTGATTCGTCTCTCGAGCTCAACAAATACTTCCGAAGAATCCAGGAAAAAGTACGAATCGCCGACCAGCGAAAAATGCAATATTTCTCAGACCTCAGCGGTCGTGAATTGTATGAAAAGTTTACCCAGGCCAATCCCTTTTTCATACAAAGAATCCCACAATACATGCTCGCATCCTATCTGGATATGACTCCCGAATTTCTCAGTAAAATTCGTGCGGAAGAGCTCAACGAACGATCTTAATCTAGATTAAGAGGATTGGTGTTTTTCCATCGGAGATTTGTGAAAACAAAACACAGGCATGAGATGAAAGGTTATCTTGATTGAGTTGAGAAAATATTTTTGAATCCATTAAATGCCCCGACCCCTAAAGGGGTGAACGCATTTCCCCTTTAGGGGGCTGAGGTAAATACAGCGATCACTCTCTTCAAGTCAAAATCTTTTCTCCGTGCCTTAAACAAAACACAAATACAATGGAACGAATCAAATTTCAAGATGCTCCAAAGGGCCTCTATGACTCAATGTATCAGATGGGAGCATACATCGATGGTAGCTGTCTAAATCCTAAGTTTTTGAAGCTGATGGACTACCGAGTATCTCAGATCAACGGTTGTGCTTACTGCCTCGATATGCATTTCAAGGAAGCACTCCATGCTGGGGAGACTCAGCTTCGTTTGAGCTCAGTTTCTGCTTGGCAGGAAACACCCTACTTTTCTGAAAAGGAACGCGCTGCATTGGCATTTGCCGAAGCTTTGACACAACTCGACCAAAACGAAATAGGTGATGATGTGTACCAGCCGATGAAGCAGAATTTCTCTGATGAGGAAATAGCTTATTTGACTCTGGCGATAGTCAAAATCAATGGCTGGAACCGGCTCATGAAAGCATTCAAAATCGAGCCGGGTAAATACCAGGTAGGTATGCATGAATGATGTCGGCAAACGGGATTGACGGTGAACTTTGAGACAGGCTGATGGCTGAGTTTCAAGAACATCAACTATCGGCTTGTCTGTTCATCGTTTATTTGTAAAATTGTCGCCATGAAAATACATATGATATTGTCTTTAGGAATTTGCTCCCTGTTCTTTCTTTCGTGTGACGATGATGGTGAAGTCGCCCGTGCCAGCAACACCGACTTAGTGATCAACGAAATTCAACCCTCCAATACCACCACTGCTACCGATCAGGATGGTGAATACGATGACTGGATCGAGTTATACAATTTGTCTGCCGATCCGGTAGATATTTCGGGCTTCTTTATGAGCGACAATGTGGATAACCTGACCCGTTGGAGGATCCCGGAAGGGACGACTATAGGAGGCAATGGCTACCTGATCGTTTGGGCCGATGGTGACATATCACAGACTGGACTCCATGCGGATTTCAAACTTTCTGGTTCCGGGGAAGAGCTTTACCTATTGAATCCCGATGTGGAAATCGTTGACGAGGTGGTCTTTGGAGAGCAGGTCGGTGAAACATCCTACGCCCGCAGTCCGAATGGAACGGGTGATTTCGTTTGGGGAGTGCCTACTTTCGAAACAGCCAATTAGAAATATATCTACATAAATGTTGTTGAGGCAACGGTCGGCCATCAAATTTCTTCGTTAGAAGAATTGAATCTGGTTTCCAAAATATGAGTTTCCTCAAAGCCGAATGGCGAAAGCTTGCCATTGCCAACTACATCATTGATCCCAAAGTTTTAGAGCCTTACCTTCCCGCGGGTACAGAATTGGATTTTTGGAAAGATCGATGCTATGTTAGCTTGGTGGGATTCATGTTTTTAGATACACGATTGATGGGAATACCCATTCCTTTTCACAGGGATTTTGAAGAGGTTAACCTTCGGTTTTACGTAAAGAGGTTTGATGGCTCAGAATGGAAAAGAGGAGTGGTCTTTGTCAAAGAGATTGTCCCAAAACCGGCCCTCACCTGGGTAGCCAATACGGTCTACAAGGAACACTACCAAACCTTGAAAATGGATCATACTTGGATCGAGGAAGGGAACTTCAAAACCATAGAATATGGCTGGAAGACACCGGGAAATCGGCATTCAATATTTGTAAAATCCAGCCCGGAATCCATGGAAATGAAACCAGGGTCTGAAACAGAATTCATCACGGAACATTATTGGGGTTATACAAAAATTGACTCTCAGACCACCTATGAGTATGAAGTACGCCATCCCCGATGGGAGGCCTATGAGGTGACAGAATCAAGGATTGATGTAGATTTTGGGCTGGTATATGGAGAAGATTTCGAATTTCTGAACGCCATGGAACCCTCTTCAGTGATGCTTGCCGAGGGCTCTGAAATCTCGGTGGAGAATAAGAGGAAATTGAATATTGACTAATAATATTTTGCAAACATTGTTTGGTTAATTTAACCTTGCCACGCACCTAACTTATTGGCATGAAGACACAAATCCTACCCATAGATTTTTCTCAGTTTGATGAAAGCATTTACGCCGGCTTCTGGTGGAGATTACTTGCTGTTATATTGGATGCTGTGATCATTGGCCTGATAGGTTTTGCTTTATCCTTTCTGCATAGACTAGGTGGGACTGTGGCTTATATCGTCTCGGTTTTCCAATTTTTCTTCTATATTCTGTACCAAGTTTTGTTTACTAAACTATACGGTGCAACTCCTGGAAAATTTGTGGTCGGACTGGTAATTGTCAAAATGGATGGAACCCCTGTAGGATGGTGGGAAGCATCGATGAGAAATTTTGTCACGTTTTGCATCGCGATACTTGGACAGTATTTAGGTTTTCTGGCTATGAAATCAATGGACTCTTCTGAATTTCAAAGTCTTGGTTATATGGATCAAATGGCAGGGCCAAAAGCGGGTTTTCCAGGATTAGCTATGATAGGTGGAGCAGTTGCGTGGATATGGTTTTTGAGTGATTTGATCACATTTCTTTTTAGCCCTAGACACAGGGCGCTACATGATCTTATCGGTGAAACACTTGTAATCAAGGATAAATTTCGAAGGCAGATATTAGAAATAATGGCTGACGAGAATGTGGATACTGATTCTTGATTCTCAAACAATAGGTGGAAAATTCTGAGCCTGTTTCAAAAACAACAACACTGTCTTTCCGAAGAATGAGGAATCTTATTGTGGCAATTAGCTAAATTGATTTCAATAAGATTTCTCGCTTAGGCTCGAAATGACATGTTTTTGGGACAGGAGGATAGATTTTTATAACTCCTCACTCCACCACCAACTGATCCGCAGGATTCTGCCGGAAGCTCCTTTTTGATTGAACCCAAATGATCATAAAAATCAAAGCAATCAGCCCGAGGGAGGTTCCTATTAACGTCATTGGAGACACCTCTATCCGATAGGCAAAATTCTCCAGCCAATTCTGACCCAGATATATCGAGGAAGGAATAGCGATCCCCACAGCCAATAAGATGATCAAAGCGTATTGGCGTACAAACAGCCAAACCACATGAGAGAAGTTCGCGCCAAAGACCTTTCTGATCGTGATTTCTTTCATTTTGAGCTCTACGGAAAAGGACGCCAACGCTACAAGACCGATCACAGACAGCAAGATGGTGATCAACGCACAGATTAGAAAAATTCGACTCTGTCGTTCGTCTTCCTGGTACTGCGCCCAATAGTCCTGATCGAGAAAACTCATCTTGTGGTTTTTGTGGCCCATCACAGAGTACATCACCTCATCAATTTTGCTCAGGGATTCATCCATATTATGTGGTGGGACTTTCACCATGATCGTGGTGGTCATCCATAGGACATTAAAAAAAGCCAAAGGTTCGATCTGTGTGTGCAGTCCACGAATATGAAAATCTTTTAAGACACCAACGATTTTAGCCTCCTTGCCAATCGGCAGTTTCACCTTCTTGCCAAGTGCCTCTTCGGGAGAGTAGCCCAGGCTTTTGGCCAGAGATTGATTGATCAGGGCTGCATCACCCCATTGATCTGAATTATGATCACCAAAATTTCTACCCGCCAATACTTTCAGACCTAGCGCGTCGGCAAAGTGCTCATCCACAAGATTGAAGTCTGTTCTTTGAACTACAAATGACCCATCAGGGGATTCAAATGGCAGTCCATCCGTATAGATATCTTCTCCAGGCGCTTTCATAGCAGTTGCCACCTCCTGAAATCCGGCATTCTTCAGCAATTCAGTTCTTATGGTCTCATACTTCTTAGGATCCATACGATCACCTGTTTGAACCTTCACCACCTGAGCTTGATCAAATCCCAAATCATATGCCCTCATGAACTCTAGCTGTCGGTATGCCGTGACACTTAGGATGATCACTGTCAAAGCAACAATAAACTGCAAACCATTCAGCACCTTACCAAGTGGCATGTGATGATTTCCAAAATTGATCTTACGCCTAAAAATGTCGGCAGTGTTGAATCGAGACAGAAAAATTCCCGGGTAACTGCCACCAACAAGCCCAATAAACAATGTGACGGAAAAGAATACGGCCATTAGTCTCCAATCCAAAAGCTGAATGGGTTCAATCGATTTTCCCGACAGGCTATTAAAAAAGGGTATCATCAAGAAGACCAAAATGGTAGAGAGCACCAGAGACAACCAGATGATCAGCGCTGATTCTGTCAGGTACTGGAGCCTGAGCATTTTTTTGTTGGATCCCATCATAGAGCGAATGCCGATTTCTTTCACCCTCTTGGTCGCTCTGGTGGTGGCCAGGTTCATATAGTTAATACTCACGACCAAAAGAATAAAAATTCCCAAAGCCGATATGATCCAGATGTTTTCGATTCGGCCATTGGGCTCTAGCTCAAAAGATAGATAGGAATAAAGATGGATGTCAGTAAGGGGTTGAAGGTAAAACCTCCCGGTGCCATTGAAAGTCTCCTGAAACGGCTCAGTTAAATGCTTTTTTGAAAACTCATCTAGCACCTTCTGAGTTTCGGTGACCTTCGCCACATTCTTAAGCTTGACATAGTTGTAGAAAGACAAATCCGCCCAATCCCTTTTCTCCTTGTACAAACCACGCTCACGTCGGACGACGATTTCCGGTCGAATGTGCGAGTTCTTGGAAGGGTTGGCGATGACACCCGTGACGGTTACTGTCCTTCCATCATAACTTTTTGTCTCAATGGTTTTTCCTACTGCGTCAGATGAGCCAAACAATTCAATCGCCTTGTTCTCGCTTAGCACAATGGCATTAGGAGATTTGAAAGCCTCTTGTCGATCACCATGAATGAATTCAAAATCGAAGATTTCAAAAAATTCCTCTGTGGCGATAAAGGTTCTTTTCTCATGCAAGGTTTCGTCGCCTACCTTAAACTGAAAACGATTGGCGTTGGTGATGGTAGCGAAATGCTCGACATCAGGGATTTCCTGCTTCATAAACCAGCCGGCTGGCAGGCTTGTGGTTGCAGATTTCATGTCTCCGCTCTCCATTTGTCCATCAAGGGCTACTCGATAGATTCTATCAGCGTTGGAGAAACTCCTGTCATAGCTCAATTCATTTAATACATATAAACTGATGAACCATGTGCTCACCAATCCGACTGTCAAACCCAAAAGATTAATGGCGCTGTAGGTTTTATACTTTTTGAGGTTTCGCCAGCCGACATGCCAGTAGTTGCGGATGAGCATGTAGTTGACATTCGTTTTATGAGCGAAATTGTCCGGCCTGAAAAACAGCAAAAGACCAACGGTAAACCTCCATCGTGCTTTCCAAAGGGGCATGGATTCCTTGCCCTCATCATAAACCTCCAAAAGGTCACCTACGATTTCATCTAGTCTGTCGGATCTACAGATCCATTGAAAAAAACCGAGCAGGTATCGAGATGGGTTTTCCATGATTATACGGGTTTGATGACGGATTGCATTTCTTGCCAAAGATCCTCACGTACGCTCCTGGCCTGGTCCAGGGCTTGGGAACCGTTAGAGGTGATTTTAAATAGGCGCTTTTTCTTTCCTCCTCTCACGTTGGTGGATTCTCCCATTTCGGAAACCACAAACCCCTTGCTCTCCAGACGATGCAAAGCGGTATGCACTGCACTCAAAGTGGTGTTTCGATTGAGTTGTTCTTGCACTTTCTTTTTGACACTTACGCCATAGGCTTCACCATTCATCGTGCCCACGATGAGCAGTACAATTTCTTCAAATTCACCAAGATATGTTCCTTTCATATTCCAAACGTACTAATTATATTCATAAATGTAGATATAATTAGTTAAATATTATTCGTATTTGTGGATATTATAACTACAAAACTGAATAGGTCCTATTTGATTAGATTAGTATTCAAATACCTTAGGAATGTTTTTAAAGAGAACTGAAATCAGAAAAGCAGTCGTTGAGGGCAGAGGAGAAGGAAAATCTGACCAAGAGATATACGATGAAATCACTATGAATCATAAAAACCGAGACGAGGTGGCATCCGTTATTTCAAGGACTGTAAGAGATGAGTTGAAGAAGAAGTTTAGTTCTCACAACAATGCTTTGCTATTCTTAATTATTGTCACAATCCTTTTGAAGTTTTTTGTGATAATCCAAATAGGAGAAATAAGCAATCTTTTTCTGGGTCTCGTTATTGGTATTTTGGTTTCTATACTCAATCTATTTGTTTTTCATACGGTGTACCTGTGGCAGGCCGCCAATTATAGAAATTGGGCTATTTTGATTCTTGTACTATCGATCAGGCTTGTATTTGAATTTGAGATTAGAGTCGACTATTTTTTAAGTCTATTCTTGACGCTGTCCATATCGGTTTTGCTAGTCTATTTGCATGAGAAACTATTACCTAATTTTGTCAAAAATGTTCCAAAAGACGAGCAAGGCAATCACGTATTTATAGTAATCAAAGAAAATCAGCAAGAAGCGAGTAAATTAGACGTTGATAAAGTTTCGGCTTTTAGAAATACCTATGCTACTAAAACAGTCGGGCAGCTTGAAGAAATAGCAAGCGAAAATTCTTCATACACACTTGAAGCGAAGGAAGCGGCTAATCAATTACTATCTTCTAAATTCTCATGAAATATTACGTTCTCATATTAATAAGTCTAGCAGTAGTGAATCTAAGTGCTCAGAGCCTCCCCTACCAGCAAATCCCCGACTACCCTGAAGATTACACTTCAGGCAATGTGATCTCCCGATTGATTGATGGATTGGGTTATCGCTACTATTGGGCTTCAGAGGGATTGAGAGAAGAGGATTTGAACTACAAAATATCTGAGGATTCCCGATCAGCCGGAGAAACTATTGAGCATATCTATGGCCTTTCAAGAATCATTGTAAATGCAGCGAAAAACGAACCCAATGTTGCCGAAGATCGGTCTGGGATGAACTTTGATGATTTCCGCAAAGGAACGCTGGAAAATCTCAAGCAGGCCAGTGAACTCTTTTTGGGTCGAACTTCCGAAGAGGTCTCAGAATTAAAGGTGATTTTCAAAAGGGAGGATAGTCAATCGGAGTTTCCCTATTGGCACATGCTCAATGGCCCGATCGCTGATGCGCTCTACCACACAGGTCAGATCGTGACCTACCGCCGGGCCAGTGGCAACCCCATTAATCCAAACGTGAGTGTGTTTATGGGTAAGAATCGAGAATAGGGTTAAAACACTTATTAACGTCATCGCGAGGAGTGTGTCTGCATCTTAACTTATCAGATCATCGAGAAACGACGAAGTGATCTCGTTCTCGTTTAACCGAAACCGAGATTGCCACACTTCTCCTGAATGACTTATCTTCATTCAGGTTCGTTCGCAATGACGTACTTATTCTAGGTTTTTCCGCTTTTCACAAAAAAACTTTTAAGCCCCTCTCATCATCCGATCCGCACCTTTGGGATAAAGCCTGTGAAGCAACCTCAACATTTTGACCTTGCCAATACTGATCTCAAATTGGTCTCTTTCGAAAGCATTCAAAAATTCATCAACCAACTCTTCCGAGCTGATTTTATTCCTGCCCCTTCCTGTGGTCATATCCGTGTCTACCAAAGCTGGGATTAAGTCAAAAACCTTGATTCGGTCCTCTAGCTGATAGCGCAAGGTTTTGGAGAAATTATGAATGGCTGCCTTCGTGGCTGAGTAAACAGGTGCAGACTGCTTGGGCACAATACCAAGCGCCGAAGAGACATTCACGATCGCGGCATTCGCATTCTTTTCTAGTACTGGGATCAGTGATGTGGTCAGGTGAATAGGTGCCACTAGATTGGTGGCGATTTCTTCATTGATTTTGCAAATCGCATCGAACTCTTCTCGCAGATCGTAATTGAACTGTACCCCTGCATTGTTGATTAATATATTCAAATCGGCGTGTTCCTTTTCAACGAATTCAGCCAAGGCGTACAAGTCATCAGGGTTGGTCTGATCGCAGCTAAATGTTATAAGCTTCGAATCTTTCAGCGCCAGCTGGTCCAGTCGGAAAGCATTTCTTCCGGTAATAATCACCTCATTGCCGAGAGCCAGAAACCTTGTGGCCAGGGCGAGACCAATGCCTCTGGTCCCGCCGGTGATCAATATTTTGTTTCCTGCTGTTTTCATTAGAAATTCACCCGATACATCACATCAGGAAAGAAGCCAATCTGCTCAATAAGGTTCACCTGATTGGTTAGCTCATTGTATCTCCACGCAAACTCATTTTTACGGTTGGTTACGTTCTGAAGGTCGACATAGAATTGATGGGATATTTTGTGCTTGGTGCTGTTGAGGCGTACGCCAAATTTCAAATCTAGCCGGAAGTAGTTGTCATACCTTTGGCTAAAGGCCAGTTCGTCCATTCTCACCTCTTCACCTTCTTGCATACTTTCATCAAGATCTATTGGCGTGTAGGGCTTTCCTCCTGAGGTGGTCAATTTCGTGTCGAAAGTCCAGGCATTCTGGCTGTTTTTGCCCCACTTCCATTCCTTTCCGAAAAGGACATTGAAGACATAATTGTTGTTGAAAGCCGTGTTTCGTAGAATGCCATCGCTGCCCTTGTACTTAGAGTCGAATACTGACACGGTGGTCAACATATAATACCCTCGGCTGAAGAACTTCTCTAGGGTCATTTCAGCTCCGTAATTTCTACCGGTTCCCTCATTGACCAAATAAGGTTCTACATCGAAGACAAAGTCCGCACCCTGGTTCAAGGCAGAGTAGCTTGACAAGGTATCGCCTTGCACCGGTACATCATACAAGTGCTGATAGTATGTTTCCAGCTTGAGCCTCCAGTCCTTGCCCAATCTCTGATCATAACCCAATACAAAGTGGTGACTTCTCATAAAACCCAGGCCGATATTGGTTTTGAGCGTTTCGTCCTCACTGATCCACTCCTCGTCAAACAGGATCGGGCTGGGTACCGATTGTGAATGCAGACCGTAAGCAAAACTGAGTCTTTGACTCTGTGTCACCTGCCAGCTTAAAGCGGTTCTGGGCTCAATCGATACGTCATCTGTCAGGCTATGATATTGTGAGTGGAGTCCAAAGGTAAAACTCAGATCATCTGTAATTTTTCTTTCGGCCTGACCGAAGACCTGCCACAAAACATACTCCCCGGTAAAGTCCCTGTAAGTCTTGAAATAATCTGGAACACCGTCTCCATCTTCATCCGGGATTTCATTGTCACTGTCCCGATTTATTCCATAGAAGTCGCTGATGTAATACTCCGCCAGGAAACCCGCTTTCATATTCCATCGGGCGTTAAATTTTTTATTGAGGCTGGAAGTGATGGTATAACGCTCCTCCGTATTCGTATCGGTGGTTGCATGGTAGGCATTGACTACATTGCCCAGACTGTCGCGTATCAGGTTGTCTTGCTTGTAGTCATTGGCATTTGTAGAGGCTCCTATGGTGGTTTTAATGAAGGCCGTCTTACCGAGTCTCACAGTATGGTTCATACCTATCATCCCCAGTCCGTTTTCTACAAAAGCATTCTGATTAGGGTCAGCAAATAAATCCTCTTCGTCGATCTCATCGCCATAAAAATCAATGCTACTCAAGCCTCCCATACCGAACACTTCAAAGCGACCCAACTTTGAGTCACCAAAGTTGAGCTTGAATGACAAATCCTGATAGTATGGAATGGCACTAGTACCCGTAGCTGCCAGACTGGCGATCCCATATCTATAGGAAATCAGAAAGGAGGAATTGTTTTTTCTGCTGATAGGTCCTTCGGCCATGGCCTCCAATCCTGAGAAGGCCGCCATCTGTGCGGTGAATTCATAAGAGTCAGTATTTCCATTTCGGAAGTTGACATCAAATACCGCTGCGTTGGCATTTCCGTATTCAGCCGGAAAAGCGCCTGTAAGAAAATCAGATGTTCTGAGCAAGTTGGTGTTCAAGGCACTTACCGGGCCTCCTGTGGTCCCCAGCGTAGCATAGTGGTTTGTGGTGGCCACGGGTAGTCCTTCTATTCGCCAAAGAAGCGCTGTGGGTGAGTTTCCTCTAACTACAATATCATTTCTGGAATCATCCGGTGCGCTTACCCCGGCGAAAGAAGTAGCCAACCGGGCCACATCATTTCTCCCTCCGGAGAATCGGGTCACTTCCTCTAGACTAAAAGTTCTGGCGCTCACCTTGGCCAGCTCGTTGATGGGCATGTCTTTGTCTGCTCCGGCAGTCACTACGATCTCTTCAAGTTTTTCTACAGATTCTTCGAGTTTGACATCCAGAATCACCTCTTTACCAATGGTTACCAGGACATTGGGTAAGGTGATACTCTTGTAGCCGACATATTGAACGACAAAATTCTGTCTACCTACCGGTACATTTTCTATTCTAAATCGACCATCCATATCTGCCACGGCTCCTATGACTGGATTTGAGCCGACCAATCCAATGGTCGCTCCGAGGAGAGGATATTCTGCCTGTGAGTCGATGATCTGGCCTTTGACGACCTGTGTTTGGGCCTGCCCCCTTGCATGCAGGCTGATCAGTGCGACTAGTACGCCCACCAATAATGTTAGATTGCGTATTTTCATTTCAATTGGTTTTGCCCGATTGCGATCGGGTTTTGAGTTTCAGTTCGAATTTACGGTTGGGTGAAGGCGACGTTTTATAGAAAAGAGTGTATCGGGATATTTTCGGTATGAGTTGGGAAAAATGGGGGATGGATCGGAAGTTTCAATAGCGGTCATGAAGAGCCAATTCAAGATAATATATCCCGTTTCATTTCAGTAAAATCATGTTTCACGTCGAATCAGTCAAAAATGGAGGCCTAAATATGTAAAATTGTATATGAGCAAACTGAAAGAAGTACATCTGCGTTGGATTGGGATTCCGATACTGGCTTTGGTCTTTACAGTCTTGGAGAAGCAACAGGATCATCCTGAATGGACCTTCCTGGAGAGTTTTGGGATTTCTTTGCTGTTCACCGCTGTATTGTGGAATGGCTGTTTTCTGATTATTTCCTGGTACCGGAGACTATTCCGATCTATTAGACAGACTCCCATCCGGATCTTGCTTACTTTTTCATCTGTTAGTTTCTGGTTGATTTTGGGGGCAAATGTTCTGGCTCTTTCGCTGGGCCTGTGTACCATCGAGAATATCAAAAGCCCGGAGTATTTCTTCAGACACGGCAGTTTCAATCTGACAGCCGGCTTCTTTATTTCGACGATCTATGAGGCCGTTTTCTTTTTCCATCAGTGGAAGAAATCAGTTCAGCTCAACGAAGAACTCAAAAACCAGCAGATTCGTACTCAGTTTGAAGTACTGCAAAATCAGATGAGCCCTCATTTCTTGTTCAACAGCCTCAATACGCTCACCACATTAATAGCAGAAGACCAGAAGACAGCCATTGATTTTACTCAGACCCTGTCGGAAGTGTATCGGTACATTTTGCAAAACAAAGAACGAGAGTTGGTGAGCCTTCACGAGGAAGTGGAGTTTTCCAGGTCGTATGTGTTTCTGTTGAAAAAACGTTATCCGGAAAATCTTCATGTTGATTTTGATATTTCCCAGAATTTCAAAGAATATCACATCGCACCGCTGACGCTGCAGATGCTTATCGAAAATGCCATCAAGCACAACTCGGTCTCCAAGACTGAGCCCCTGCGAATTGAAATCTACATTGACGATAATGAAGCTGTGGTGGTCAAAAACAATCTTCAGCTCAAGCGCTCTTTAGAGAAGTCCACTAAAACCGGCCTGGCCAACATCAAAAAACGATATGCCTATCTCGGCAACCGGGAAATAGACATCCGTGATACCGATGGAGAATTCAAAGTCTCGGTGCCGCTGATTCACCTCCTTTCAGAACTCGAGTACACCAAAGCCGTCGGGACATGAGGGTATTGATCGTGGAGGACGAAGCCCCGGCTTTTAGAAGGCTTCAAAAATTGTTGGAAGAAACCGACCCTAATATTGAGATCGTGGAGGTCTTTGATGGAGTCAAGGATGCAGTAGTCTATCTGGAAGGCAATGAGTCTTTTGATCTGATTTTTATGGATATCCAGCTTAGTGACGGGATCAGCTTTGAGATATTTGATCAGGTAGAAATTCGTAAGCCAGTCATTTTTACCACCGCCTTTGATGAGTACATGCTTCGGGCTTTCAAAGTCAACAGCATTGATTATCTGCTCAAGCCAATAAACCAGGAAGACCTGGCCCGCGGCCTGGATAAGTACCGTAGCCTAAAAAGTCAATTGTCTGAAAAAGAAAGTGCGTCCAATCTGCAAGCTTTGCTTCAACATATCCAGATCAACGACAAGAAATACAAATCCCGGTTTCTGGTAAAAATGGGAGACAAGTTGGTTTCGGTGGAGACCGAAAATATCAGCTGTTTTCAAGCGAAAAATGGCTTGGTCTATCTGATCAACAAGGAAGGCAAAAAATACTTAGTGGATCAACCTCTTGATGACATTGGAAAGGATTTAGACCCGGAACGCTTTTACCGGGTCAATCGGCAATACATCATGAGCTATGGTTGTATCAAGGCCGTCCACAAGCTGGGAAAGGGCAAACTTATGGTGGAGTCCGCTTTCGACCCGAATGAACAGATTGTCGTGAGCAGTGAAAAATCCGCTGCGTTCAAGGAGTGGTTGGGATAACGGGTCTTACCTTCTTACGATGCTTTTCATGATACCTTGCGCCACGCTCAAGTCAGCCTTGTCTGCATCGGCAAATTCTATACTACCTACATAGCCCAACCCAAGCTCCTGATCCAAGAGACCAATCACAAAAACCAGCTTGCCCTCTACCAGGCCGTAAACGAAGTGGCCTTTGTATCCCTGACCTTGAAGGTCACCCTTACCTTCGCATTGCTCGAGATCAAATCGCTCCTGGCCCATCTTGCAGGTAAACTGATTGAGCTGGTTTTCCGACAGCAATTCTTCCATGTAGACTTCCATGTGGAATGACATGTCATTTCCCTTTGCGAGGAATTCTACGTCGTTGTGCCGTTGCTCAATAAAATGATCGGGGAGTGAAAAACCCATCTGCTGATCCTTCCACTGGTAGGGTACTACCGACGAAAATGATGAAACTAAAACCCAGAGGACCAATGCCGAAATAACTAATCTAAACCTTTCCATATCTGCTGTATTTTTGATTCGAATTTACGGATAAAAAGGTCCACTATTAAGGGTTGAAAAGACTATCTGAGAAAAATAGGTTTTAGTGCTTAGGGGCTTGTAAGTAGATTGCTTACTGAGCAATTGGCGTTTTGGAATTGGGTAAGGGTTATGCTTAAATATTGAGGTGATGGTATGATTTTGGTCATGTTTGATTGAAGTGATTTTCTTGTGTTTCGCGATGATATGTTTTTTCGTGATGGCTTTGAAAATTTTGTTTTCAGGAAAAAAATCCTGATGAAACCAAAATTCCACCCTATCTTTGAACCTCGTTTTCAACTTTTGCGTTGTAGACGGACAATCGAGTCACTCAAATGATGAAAAATTCAGGAAATATTCTTCAGAGGTTGGCATGTTGTATGACATGTTGCTGCTGTGTTGTAGGACGTAGGAGGAGAGATATTTAATGAATTTTATCAAATAAGAAATTAAAAAAACATTAAGGCCCCTCCATCAAAAATGAAGGGGCTTTTTTATCGGTAATAACCAATTCGAATCATGCAGAGTTTTAGAACAGAACTTGAGAATCTTGACAATCCCGTAGTAGAAAAGGACATCGTGGATTTGGCAAAAAAGATCCAGATCTTCAATGAAGGAAAAATAGACCCGGATAAATTCCGAAGCCTAAGATTGGCTCGTGGCGTCTACGGTCAGCGACAGCCGGGCAACCAAATGGTCAGAATCAAAATCCCGTTTGGGCGAATGACCGTGAAACAGCTTAGAAGAATAGCAGACATCTCCGAAGAATACGGGGGAGGCAACCTCCATGCCACTACCCGGCAGGATATCCAGATTCACTATGTCAGTCTGGACAGAACACCCGAGCTTTGGGCCAAGCTAGAGCAAGACGATATTACCCTGAGAGAAGCTTGCGGTAATACATTGAGAAATGTGACGGCTTCACCATGGGCTGGAATTGATCCTGAAGAGCCGTTTGATGTATCTCCTTATGCGCATGCACTCTTCAAATATTTCCTGAGAAACCCTGTCTGCCAGGAAATGGGAAGGAAGTTCAAAATATCATTTTCCTCAAACGAAAAGGATACGGGTATTTCTTTCATTCACGACATTGGGTTTATCCCCAAGATAAAGAATGAAGGAGGCAAGGAGATCAGAGGATTTAAGGTCATGATCGGAGGAGGGCTCGGCGCCCAGCCGATGCCTGCTGTGAAGGCCTATGACTTTTTACCCGAAGATCAGTACATACCTTTTACCGAGGCTTTGCTTCGTGTCTTTGACCGCTATGGAGAGAGAAAAAGAAGGGTAAAAGCTCGCTTCAAGTTCCTGATCAATGAAATTGGTTTGGAAGAAGTAATGCGGTTGGTGGAAGAGGAATGGAAGGCGATTGGCGTTAAAACCTATCAGGTGACCAATCTTTTGGGTCAGCCATCTTTGCCCAAGAATCTGATTTTCTCAGATAAGCACATTACTGACCCTGAACGATACGAAAAATGGAGAGAAACCAACGTTGCTCCTCAAAAGCAAGACGGCTACTTCTCTGTATCTATCAAATTGCCTAATGGCGATATGAACTACGAGAAAGCCCATAAGTTTGGTGACGTGGTGCTCAAATATGCTGCTGATGACATCAGAGTGACGGTAAACCAGGGGTATGTTCTTCGATTTGTCAAAGAAGAAAGCCTTAAGTCTCTGTATTTGGAACTGGATGCGCTAAATCTTGCAGACCCGGGATTTGACAGCACCGGAGACATCATTGCTTGTGCAGGTACCGATACTTGTAACCTGGGTATTTCAAACAGTACACGAGTTGCCTTGGAGTTTGAAAAAGTGATCGAGCAGGAATATCCTGAGTTGATCAAAAACAGTGACATCAAAATCAAGATTAGCGGATGTCCAAACTCTTGTGGTCAGCACGCTATTGCCTCTATTGGCTTTCATGGATCCTCTATGAGAAATAAAGCCACCAAGAAAGTGCTTCCTGCGCTGCAGGTACTTTTGGGTGGAGGCATCGTTGGTGATGGAGAAGGCTTTATTGCTGAAAAAGTAATCAAGGTGCCAAGTAGAAAAGGGCCGGATGTATTAAGAGTGCTTTTCAAAGACTATGCGGAAAATGCTGAGGGAAATGAACCCTACGTGAGGTACTTTCAGCGACAAGGCAAGGACTACTTCTACCAGTTGCTTAAGTTTTTGGGAGATTCTGAAAATGTAGAGCCTGAACACTTTATTGACTGGGGTAAGGATGAGCAGTTTAAAGTCGAAACAGAAGTAGGCGAATGTGCCGGTGTGATTATCGACCTCTTCTCTACACTGATGTATGAGGCAGAGGAAAAATTCCAATGGGCCAATGAAGCCCTGGAAGGTGGAAACATTGCCGATGCCATCTACCATGCTTACAACGTTAAAATCAACGGAGCCAAGGCATTGTTGGTAGACAAGGGCACAACAGTGAACACTCAGGCCGGAATAATGAAGAGCTTTGATGAGGAGCTGGCTGAGAATTTTGGCGATGTGCTTGGCGGAGATTCTTTTGCGGATTTCGTGCTTAGAATCAAAGAAAATGAGCCTACTGAAGAGTTTGCTAAGAAATACATTGCTGAGGCTGACGCTTTCTTGAAGAAAGTAAAAGAAGTTCAAGAGAACGTGGCAGAGGCCGAGGCAGTCTAAGAATAAAATCTTTTTATTGAGAATCCTTCTGTTCAGATTAATTTTGGGCAGAAGGATTTTTTTATGAGCCAATGGCAAGAGTAGATAGTGAAATATATGACGGAGCGGATTTTGACAAAGCAAAATTCCGACGATGGGATTATGAGGATTGCATGTTCAATGACTGTGATTTTTCGGGTATTGACCTGAGTGATGCCAATTTTATTAATTGTGATTTCAACAGTTGCGATCTGAGCACGGTTAAGCTCAATAACACCGGAATGAAAGATGTGCGGTTTAGCCACTGTAAACTACAAGGCCTTCATTTTGAGGATTGCAGTGATTTCCTACTTGAGATGTCGTTCGATCATTGTATTCTTTCCTATTCCACTTTTCATAAGATGAACATGAAAAAAGGTTTGTTCATCCAAAGTCAGATCAATGAGGCTTTCTTCACCAACTGCGATCTGACCGAAGCGTCGTTCACCCGATCCAATCTGAATAAGACGGTCTTTGAAAATAATGTGTTGAAAAAGACAGATTTTCGGTTTGCAGAAAACCTTTCCATTGATCCGGAAATCAACAAAATCGGAGAGGCTCGGTTTACGCAAGACGGCCTTCGTGGATTACTGCACAAGTACAACATCGTGGTGGAATGAGTGATGCTACACCCAAATTGACACTGGTGGGTGCAGGACCCGGTGATCCGGAACTGATCACTCTAAAAGGGATCAAGGCTCTGGAAACTGCCGACGTGGTGTTGTACGATGCTCTGGCCAATGAAGAGCTTTTGGGTTACTGCAAAGAAGGTGTGGAAAAAATTTTCGTTGGCAAGCGAGCCAATCAGCACACTTACCAACAAGAAAGAATTAATGAACTGATCGTAGAGTGCGCCAAAAAATCAGGGCACGTCGTTCGACTAAAAGGAGGAGATCCGTATGTCTTCGGTCGTGGACATGAAGAACTTGAGGTAGCAATGGCTGAAGGAATCCCCGTAGAGCTCGTGCCGGGTGTGACCAGCGCCATTTCAGTGCCGGCACTCAATCAGATTCCCTTGACTCGGCGCGGGATCAACGATAGCTTTTGGGTCATGACAGCCGTACGAAAGGACGGTGAACTATCCCGGGACATTGAATTAGCCGCCCAATCCAAGGCTACCAGCGTCATCCTCATGGGTGTCAAGAAGATCAGGAAGATAATGGACGTTTATAAGTCTTTTGGAAAAGCCGAGACCCCCGCTGCTGTGATCCAGGATGGATCAAAGCCCACACAAAGAATGGTGATTGGGACGGTTGATACTCTTGCCAACCTGGTCGAACAAGAAGGCATAGGTGCCCCGGCTATTATTGTCATCGGAGAGACTGTTGGATTGGAGAAGGTCAATCTTCCAATTTCTTAAGACCAAAATGACATCCTGCTACGCAGTTTGTACCGTATATAATTACCATATCTCTTTCTAAATTTTTTTCGATTCTATATTGTGAATCATCATTTCTATGATATGATGATTGGACTATAGGAATCGTGTCCAAATCCAAAATAAACCGATCTTCAAGCTCCAGTATGTTGTAATGATCATATTGATGCGTCCGTACGAAGTATTCATCAGAATAAAAATCACCATATGGACCAAATCTGATTATGCCGGCAGAATCCTCAGGGAATGTCTTCGTTATATATCCTGAGTTAGGATAATGCCAAATACCATATCCGGCTTCAACCACCATCCAGTTTCCTACCAGATCGCTTAATTCTTCGGGTAAATCAACATAATCTGAGTTTTCGCAGGATGAAACAATTGATATGAAACAAATACCGATATATAATTTTATTGTTTTCATATTGATGGGACACACAATAGGCTGATTAAGTTGGAAGAGGAAATTAATAAAGGAAAGGTCGAACAAATGCCTAATTTTGCCTCATGACTCAATCATCCGGAAACAACCTTTTACCTGTATTTTTTAAACTCGAACAAATGAAGCTCCTTATTGTAGGAGGTGGATTTGTAGGCTGGGAAAAACTATCTGCAGTCCTGTTTAACGCGCCCAAAACTGATGTAAACATGGTGGCCATAGAGTTTTCAAATGAGGTAAGGGAGCTTGCCGCCCAGAATCCCAATGTGACATTGGTCGAAAAGGCATTTGATCCTTCTGACCTTGACGGAATGCAATTGGTGATCGTTGGGATCAATGATGTGGCTGAAAGCGAAAAAATCAGAGGTGCCTGTCATGAGCGCAATCTGCTTGTAAACGTGGCAGACAAACCGGCACTCTGTGATTTTTACCTTGGGTCGGTAGTGAAGAAAGGGGATCTCAAAATCGCCATCTCTACGAATGGTAAGTCACCTACGGTGGCCAAGCGTTTGAAAGAGTTTCTCAATGAGACCATCCCGGAAACCATCGATGACGTACTCCAAAACATGAACAAAATCCGAGAAAAGCTCAGAGGGGATTTTGAATACAAAGTCAATAAGCTCAACGAAGTGACCAAGGGGTGGAAGGATGAGAGAAATGATTGACCTTTATTTCTGTAATATCAAGACAGAAGAGTATCTGTTGAACCGACAGTCTAACGAGCTCTGATACTGTATCCAATAACTTTGTCCTGTGATGGAAACCAGTCAGAGATTTCTATTTTTAGTTTATCTCCCTCCTGAACTTTGGTTATACCCCGACTGGAAAAGGTGTAATAGTTTCCCTCATATTCTTTTCCTTCATACATGTAATTGTATTTAATATTATGAGCCAGTGATTTGAATTTGGGAACCAGTTTGTTGCCTGTTACTTTGCCAGTTATGATTGTGGTTTTTCCAATGAAAATAGGATCAGCATTGTACGTGTCTCGAGTATAGAGCAGAACCAGTATAAAAATCAATACTGTACCGAAAATCATGAAAACCTTCATCCCTCATTTACAAAATGGCCTTCAAATGCAAGGTTAACTTCTTCTCAGCCCCATCTTGAAAAACTACAATGTCTGCGGTGGTGCCATCAGACTTTAGCGTCTCTTTGATCTCAGCCATGTTGATTTCTGCTATGGCTTTCTTTCCATTCACCGAGCGCAGCTCAGCATTGACCATGATTCCTTTTTTCTCCGCTTCACTGCCCTCAAACACTTGATGGATCAATACTTTGGATTTGTCCTTTGATAGCTGCACGTCCAACCCGCCGCAGTTGATACGGAAAGGCTCCTCATAGTTCTTGTTTTTTTGCAGGTAAATTTTCTTGGCAGGCAGATCAAATTCCAGGTTGTATTTGTTCAGGATTTCATTGCCTATGATCCCGGAAATCTTTGGATGCGCCTGAACGCCTCGAGTAGCCTCGCTGATCCCTATCGGCATGTTCTCAAACTTTTCTTTTCCAAATGCGAAGGACTGGACACGGCCCTCATAGTGTTTGGTCTCAAGCTCAGAAATGCTTTTTACCAGGTAGGAATAGTGATTGCCGGTTTTATGGATTACATCAAACTCCTTTGCATAGGGAGAATTGAAATCCAGAGTAGTTCCCGCCCCAGTCATCACGAAGAAGGTTCCAGGGTGTGGTTCACCGTTGTTCAACACCACAGTGCCCTCTATATAAGGGATGGCCGTATCCATTTTGAAGGAAACGGGATCGCCCTTTTTTGGGTGCTCCCCGTGGCGATAGATTTCGAATATTTGATTGTCATAATCAATTCTCACGGCATGATGGATCATCAGATCGTAACCGACGATACCGTCTATATCCCTACCCAGGCTGATCTCAAGATGATCCAGTTGTGTAGAGTATACCTTAATATTCTTTTCTACCTGGAATCCATCTATCTCAATGGTATTGTGCTTGAAAATCGTCGTTCTCACCTTGTCTTCGTTGATGATCACTTTGTCCTTTACCAGATGAAGGTTTTCTGCCACGTCTTCGTCAATGACTGTATACCCTGACCCAGAGTCAAAAATGAAATCTAATGGTTCTGATTTGTCCACACTCATCTTAATGATGATATGATCTCCGAATTGCTCAAAGGGAATACTCTTAACTGGAGACTGAGCCCAAACAGAAAGACTCATTAGACCAAGGGTTAAAGAGGCTATGATTTTCATGGTTGCATGCTTTGGTTTGAAATTATAATTTAACCAGTCTTTCAGTCAACTGAAACTTTTGAAACATTTTTTGGCGTATGCCTCGTTGGGGATTTATAAATACTTGAATCAGCTGTGATCTTTTTGTGAGATGTTTATGTTTCATTTACTGATAAAAATGAAAGTCATGAAAGCTATAATGTTCATATTGTCTGCGCTGTTAATTGCTTGTGCCTCTCAAGGCCAGGACAAAAAGATAAGGGTACGAGGCACAATGCCCAAAGTCCAAAAGGTGGTGAAAACCGAACAGGAATGGAAAGGTGAACTTACCGATATGCAGTATTATGTGCTAAGAAAAAAAGGCACTGAGCGTGCCGGGACGGGAGAGTACAACGACAATAAAAAGAAAGGAACCTACCACTGCGCAGCTTGTGGCAACCCCCTTTTCGAATCTAATACAAAATATGAGTCGGGGAGTGGATGGCCGAGTTTCTACACCTATGCCTCAGACACCAGCGTATTGGAGATAGAAGACAAGTCAATAGGCATGATGCGGGTAGAAGTTGTCTGCATGAAGTGCGATGGACACCTGGGGCATGTTTTCGAAGACGGCCCCAAACCTACCGGGCTCCGCTATTGCATCAATTCTGTATCATTAGACTTTAAGGAGAAGGAATGACCTACTCCAGTTTTTCGTGCATTTCATGAATAACCCGATCCAGTCGTTCGGATGACTCCTGAAGGAGCGAGAGCGTCTCAACATTGGAAGTGCCCTGCTGTCGATCCATTTTTATTACTTCGATAAGTCCGAGAATGGCCGCCACCGGGGCTCTTAAATTATGCGAAGCGAAAAATGCATAATCAGAAAGCTGCGCCAGGAGTTTTTCTTTTTCCATTTGTGCCTTTCTTTCCTCGGTAATATTGGTGCCCATGGAGATGCGTACTTTTCTTCCTTTGAAGGAAGTCCAGGATGTAGAGACACGCACAGCGATCACCGAACCGTCCTTGCATTGATGCAGCCAATCTCGTTTGTTCCAATTGAGGTCATCCTTGATCTCTGCGAGCACTTCGGCGGTTTCCAGCTCATTGAGTGAACAAATATCGAATAAGGATAACTTACAGAATTCTTCCATAGAGTACCCGTATTGTTCCAGTGCTGCATTGTTAGCATCCAGTATGGCGTAAGACTTTGGATCATAGACCCACATGGCTACGGGACTATCCTTGAACAGAATTTCATAATTGGCTTCAAGCGTCTTTCTCAGGTTTTCCTCCTCGATACGAATCTTGGAAATATATGCCTGAGAAATGTAAGATGCCGAATTGGTTACATACATTTCGTCATCATCTGTCCAGTGCCGTATCGTATGAGTGTGCTCAAGGCAAATGACCCCAAACAACTTGCCATCTACCCATACCTGAGTATCGAGCATGGATTTGATGTCGTTGGGTTTGAGGTACACTTCCTTGAATTCTCTCGTCCTCGGGTCATTAAATGCATCATCGGCATTGACTATCAAGCTGGTTTGAAAAGCCTTGAAGTACGTGGGAAAATCTTTCTTTTGCAGAATATCGCCCGAAGCAAAGCTGTCCTTTTCCCTATCGAAAAGGGCATAGTTTACGATCGCATCTTTTTCTTCATTGTAAATCCAGAAGCTTGTGCGTGCCACGTTAAGACATCTCCCGAGCATGGACAGGGTTTCGCATAGAAATGCATCAAAGTCGCCGTAGTGCAGGGATAATGACTTGGAGAGATCCAGAAGTGGCTTGTGTTTGGTCTCTATCGTTTTCATTTTGGTAGCTGTTGTTTAAGCTTCCCAAAAGGCTGAACAATTCCAAACCCAGTGAACCCAATCTGATTATATAATGGTGATCACTACCACAAAGAGTTTGGTGTGATATAAAAGTTAAACAATAAATAACACAAAAAGAAGGATGTATCTAAAAATACGGTACCCGAGACGGGTTTCTACTTGATTTCCTCATAATCAATGTAATCACCGCCTTTGAAATCCTTAGAGGTTTTTTTCGTTTTGCCATCAGGCACAAAGTCGATGTTTACATTGCCATCTTTGGGTTGTCGATCCCTGGGATTGCTGTTGTACTGATAGGTCTGATTTCTATTCTGCTTTGCCAGATTGCCAATAAACAATCTGGCCAGAAGCCCTCCCACTTTAGATAAGAGGTAGACAATCAGAAAGAATATTATGAGAAACTTAAGTAATGCCATAGAGTATTGTACCTACCTACTCAAATATAGGTTACGTTCCGCATACAAATCCATGAAATAATCGTCCATCAGGTCATCAATAAAGTAGATCGACTCGCCGGTAGATTTCATCTCAGGACCTAGTTCCTTATTGACGTTCGGAAATTTGTTGAATGAGAACACAGGCTCTTTGATAGCATAACCTTTCTTGTAGGGTTTGAAATCAAAGTCCTTGATCTTCTTTTCTCCCAGCATCACCTTGGTGGCATAGTTTACATAAGGTTCCTTATATGCCTTGCAAATGAACGGTACCGTTCTCGAAGCTCGTGGGTTAGCCTCTATGATATATACCTCGTCATTTTTGACAGCAAACTGGATGTTGATCAGCCCCTTGGTATTTAGGGCAAGAGCGATCTTTTTAGTGTATGCCTCAATTTTCTGGATTACCAAATCGCCCAAATTGTAAGGAGGAAGTACAGCATACGAATCACCCGAGTGAATACCTGCCGGCTCGATGTGCTGCATGATCCCAATGATAAATACATCTTCACCATCACATATGGCATCAGCCTCTGCTTCCTGTGCCCCATCAAGGAAATGATCCAACATCACCCTATTACCAGGGATGTCTCTAAATAGATCTACTACGTGGGCTTCCAGTTCTTCTTCGTTGATTACGATCTTCATTCCCTGGCCTCCGAGGACGTATGATGGACGAACCAAAAGAGGGAATCCTAAATCCTTGGAAAGCTCAAGTGCCTCATCTGCTGACTCGATCACTCCAAATTTTGGGTAAGGAATGTTGTTGTCTTTTAGTAGGGTCGAGAATGAACCTCGATCCTCTGCCAGGTCAAGGGCCTGGAAGCTCGTGCCTACTATTTTAATGCCATACTTGTCAAGCTTCTCAGCCAGTTTCAGTGCAGTCTGGCCACCCAATTGGACGATAACCCCTTCCGGCTTTTCATGAAGGATGATCTCGTAGATATGCTCCCAGAATACAGGCTCGAAGTACAGCTTGTCTGCAACATCAAAGTCTGTTGAAACTGTTTCAGGGTTGCAGTTGATCATGATGGTTTCATATCCGCATTCCTTAGCGGCCAGTACCCCGTGCACGCAAGAGTAGTCAAACTCAATACCCTGACCGATTCGGTTCGGGCCAGAGCCCAATACGATAATCTTTTTGTTGTTAGAAGGTATGGACTCGTTTTCCTCTTCGAAAGTCGAATAGTAGTAAGGTGTCTTGGCATCAAACTCAGCCGCACAGGTGTCCACGAGCTTGTATACTCGCTTGATACCTTGCTCATGTCTTTTGTTGAATACCTCGCTTTCCAGGCATTTGACCAGATGTCCGATTTGACGATCGGCATATCCTTTTTGCTTGGCTTTTAGCATCAAATCCTTGGGAAGGGTATCAATTTGATATTTTTCTATTTCCTTCTCCAGCTCAATCAATTCTTCAATTTGATGAAGGAACCAAGGGTCGATTTTTGTCAGGTTTAGAATGGTCTTAAACGGAATGCCAATTTTGAAGGCATCATAAATGTGGAACAGACGATTCCAGCTTGGGTTCTTTAGGCTGTCGACGAGCACATCGTGTGTCTTGAGCTCGCGGCCGTCAGCACCCAATCCGTTTCTTTTGATTTCGAGAGACTGACAAGCCTTTTGCAGGGCCTCCTGGAAGTTTCTACCAATTCCCATGGCTTCACCTACTGCCTTCATTTGAAGACCCAGATGTCTGTCTGCACCTCGGAACTTGTCGAAATTCCATCTTGGTATTTTGACAATCACATAATCAATCGCTGGCTCAAAGAAGGCAGAAGTAGTTTTTGTAATCTGATTTTTGAGTTCGTCGAGGTTGTAGCCTATCGCGAGCTTGGCTGCAATTTTGGCGATAGGGTATCCGGTAGCTTTGGACGCTAGCGCAGACGATCTTGATACCCTTGGGTTAATTTCGATACCGATGATCTCGTCTGTAACCGGGTGTACGGCAAACTGGACATTACAACCCCCAGCGAATTGTCCGATAGAGTTGATCATGCGGATCGCCAGGTCACGCATGTGTTGGTACACAGTATCGGGTAGCGTCATTGCCGGTGCCACGGTGATTGAGTCGCCAGTGTGCACGCCCATAGGGTCAAAGTTTTCAATAGGGCAGATAACGATAAAGTTACCCAGGTTGTCACGCATGATCTCCAGCTCATACTCCTTCCACCCAAGGATGCTTTGTTCGATAAGCACTTCATGAATAGGGGATGCATGTAGGCCGGTGTTGAGGGCTTTGTCAAAATCCTCAGGCTTTTCTACAAAACCACCTCCGGCACCTCCAAGGGTATAGGACGATCGAATAATCAATGGAAACCCAATTTCCTGGGCGATTTCTTTGCCTTCTAAGAATGAAGTAGCCGTACGGCCCTTGCACACGCCCACTCCGATTTCTTCCATTTTCTGACGGAATTTTTCTCGGTCTTCAGTGGTTTCGATTGCATCGAAATTTGAACCAATCACCTTTATGTCGTGCTTTTTCCAAATACCGGCTTTATCACAATCCATGGCCAGGTTCAATGCGGTCTGTCCTCCCATGGTAGGAAGTACAGCATCGATTTTGTGTTTTTCCAGGATCTCCCGTATGGACTGCTTTGTCAGCGGTTTGAGATAAATATTGTCGGCGGTGACCTCATCGGTCATGATCGTGGCGGGGTTGGAATTGATGAGCGTCACTTCGATTCCTTCTTCACGAAGAGAACGGGCTGCCTGTGAGCCGGAGTAATCAAATTCACAAGCTTGACCGATGACGATAGGTCCACTACCGATGATGAGTACCGAGTTGATGTTTTTATCCTTTGGCATTGGGGGAGTTTATTTTTATTCCTGTCAGTTCAAATTGGCGCAAATTTAGGTGCTAGCGGTCGTAATAAAAAACCCTGAGATCATTGTGTGGAGAAAATATTGGTAAGGTTCGAGATTATTTTTGACGTTGACGGATTGGGACTTAAATTAGTCCCCAAAATGATCTGAAATGAAGAAGACTTTTAAGTTCCTGATGGTTGGCGTTGTAGCGGCGTTTACCTTTGCTTGTTCAACATCTGGTGAAAAAACCAACTCTATTGTCGGCAAATGGGATGTGCAGTGGATCACTTATCCTGAGGAAGGGATGGAAGCAACTCCGGGCTTAAACCTGACGATGAATGGTAAGATGTACATTGAAGATAATGGTAAAATAGCTGTACACGCTTATGGATATGAGGGTTGTATCTTCGGATCAGATACTTTGAAGCACTCTCTGAATTGGTCTGTAAGCGGCGACACCCTCAACCTCATCAATGAAGGAGATGACTTTGGCATTCCCTATGTGATCAAGGAGGTTTCTCAAGACAAGGTGAAACTCCAGCTCGTCGAAGATGTGTTCCTGTTTCTGACAAGAGAATAGTCGAGATTTCCATAATCAAGTATTGAAAATAGGCGGTTAAACCATTACCTTGGGCAATAAACCCCTACAGGCACATGGTAGAGCAACAACTCATAGCCCTTACATTACTTGCCAAAAGTGATGAGGTGATGGATGATCGGGAGCTAAACCTGATTTTCCGGATCGGCCGTGCCAATAAACTGGATGATGACCAAATCCAGGAAATTATCGACAATCCGGGTAGTGTAGGTAACCTGGAGGAGCTTAGCGAGGATGAGAAGTTTGAGTTTCTCTACAGTGTAATTCAGCTAATGAAAGCCGATGATGAAATCTTCAACGCTGAAGTGGACTATTGTAATCAAATTGCCGTGAAGCTTGGCTATGGAATGGGGGCTGTGATGGAAATGTATCCTCATGTACACACCAATTTGGTCATTAGAAAAGATAAGGATCTTTTGCGAAGAAAGGTAAGGGCCTTTTTAAAATAATCTTCATAAGGCAGCTTTAGTCACCTTTTGTGCATTCAGTAGGTATCTCTTACAGATACATGAAGCTGACAATATTAATATTTCTTTTAGGGTTAGGGGTCTCCTCGCTCGGCGTCTATGGGCAAGACATCCGTCTTAAAGGTTCCGTAGTAGACGGTGAAAGTTTGGAGCCTCTACCGGGTGCCCACGTGTTTACTCATTTTGAGAACGGAACAATAACTGATATTGACGGAAACTTTCATCTGGAGGTACAAATTGGTGATACGCTTAGATTTTCAATGCTAGGATATGATTCGATCGCATTGATCATTAGTGATACGGCCAGCTTTCAGAGTATTATCGTCTCGATGAAAGAAAAGGAAATTGAGCTGAAGGAGGTCGAGGTAAGGGATATTTACCAGGCAAACACTGTTTTAGAAAACTCAACAAAAGAGATATATAGGGTGCCTGGAGCGCATTATCCTGAGAATCCCGAAGGCAAAAATTATCGGCTAGGAGTTGGGCGTGCAATATTGAGTCCGGCCACTGCTATCTATCGGCTGACGAGTAAGACCTACAAGGAAGAAAAAAGGAACCACGTAGAACTGGCTCGCCGCCAAACGGAAATTGAAGATTATGAAAGAGCCAAGGAGGTTTTCTATGAGGCTCTTGAGGTTTTGGGAGAGAACTTCGATGAATATTATATGTTGGACTTTTTCCTTTTCAGCGGGCTCACAGTGTCTGAGGTGGCTGACCTCCCCTCTTATGATTTATTGGAAATGCTCCCGGGTGCTTTGCAAGCCTATTATGAGCATCTTGAAAACTTAGCTGATCATTAATAATGCGATTGAAAAAAAGCATAACAGTTGCATTGATGAGACTGATGTTTGTAGGTATTTCCACTTTTTCACTAGAGGCCTTTGGACAAGATTTTGTCCTTCATGGCAATGTCATAGATAGACAAACTCAGGAGAGCCTCCCGGGAGTACATGTTTTTATCAGTAAGGAGAATGGTACAGTTTCAGACATTGATGGAAATTTTCATCTAAGGGTCTATCTAGGAGATACTATTCATTACTCAATGATAGGGTATGAGTCTTATGTCATGTACGTCACCGACACCCTTCGCGATCAGGGCGTTATCATTTCACTACAAGAAAAAGTACTTAAACTAAATGATCTGGAAGTCACGGATTACTTTCAAGCCAACACCATCATCAAGAATCCTCCTCGAACTATTTATAAAATACCGGGCGTCAAATATCCGGAAATCAATAAGGAGGGAAAATATCTGTACCTCGGTAATGTTTTCAATCCCTTTTACGCATCGTTGACCATGAGCCGTAAGGATCTCAAACAGCACAAAAAGTTGTTTAAGGAATTTGATCAGAAGCAGGATTATGACAGTGACTATGAAAAGGCTAAGACCGTGTTTTATGAGGCCCTTGAAACCCTTGATGAAAATTTTGATGAATATTATATGGTTGATTTTTTCAACTATACTGGACTGACTGTAAAGGGAGTCGCAAATCGAACGGTTTATGATCTGGTGAAGATTTTGCCGAAAGCGCTGGATCGATACTTTGAACATCAAAAACTTGTGGAGGAAAAAAGAGGAGAGGAAAATTTCAATACTGAAGAATAAATAGTAAATTTGACTAAATTAATTAGACAAATGTCCAAAACTAATAAGCCCTATAAAACACCTGACCCGGAAGTATCCATGGTCGCCGAAGCGGCCGCTGCCTATGACACTCCACAGAAAAAGGTTTACTATTCAAGGGAAGGTATTGACCCTGATTTTGTTTTGGATCTGATGGCTTCGTATCAGTTTAGCAAGCAAATGATTTCCCGACTCACTGATATTTCTACCAAGACCCTTGACCGGCATTTTCACTCCGGCAAGGCATTCACAGGCTTGCAGTCTGACAGGTTACTAGAGTTGGCAGAGTTGTACAATGAAGGAATTCGTACCTTCGGCGCACAAACGAAATTCCTAAAATGGCTGGATTCCCGGTTGCCTGCGCTTGGAGATACCGCACCCAAAGAATGGCTCGATACGCACCACGGGATACAGATGATATCTGATGAGCTGGGCCGTATTCGACACGGTATTTTTGCATGATCGTATACCGAATCTGTCAAACCTACCCCCCGGATCATAATCCTATAGATGGCATGGGCGCTTTCAAAAATGGGGGTCGATGGAACTCCAAAGGTACCTATGCGGTGTACACTGCATCATCGTTGGCCCTGGCGCGGGCAGAAATGGCTCGTAGGATCAATTTGGAGAGCATTCCTGATGGGTATCGTGTTTATGAAATTTTTCTACCTGATGAAGTAGCAGGGACAGAAATCGAACCCTTGCCCGATGATTGGAAGGATGACCCAATTGCCTCATCAACGCAGCGAATGGGTGACGAGCTCCTCAAAAATCCAGATGTATTGTACATCAAGACCCCTTCTGTGTGCGATGCAAACTCCAATAACTATATCCTGAATCCTATGTCGACTCAATACGGTCAGGTCAAAGTGGTTTCGGATTATCCTTTTGTTGCCTAGGCGAAATATTGTAGGGCAAGAACTAAAATTTATTCGTTCAAGATGTTCACCAGAGAGGCGTCAAGCACGCGAGAGGCATGGGTTTGCATTTGAGCAATTTCATTTTCACACTTATAGCAGTAAGCTAAAACAAAGTTTACCAATTCAATGTCTGAGTTCGCATATGCCCCTGCCCGTTTGATCGCCCTTTTTGTGTTGCCCTTGTAAGCAAGGTTTAGAATCTTACGTAGTTCCGCATTTTCCACCAAAGTTGACTGAGCGGAGTTCCGAATGGTTTTCGAAAAATATTCATTGCTTTTGTCGAGAAGAATGTCTTGGATTTTATGATCCTTGGTATTTCTACCCATTTCCTGATAAGCCATGCCCAGTGAATACCAGTTTTCCGGACTACTCGTATTTTGCCATTCTTTGATTATGTCCTCTTGATTGAATAATGGAGCTGGTAAACCTCTAAATACTTCTAAGTGCATTTGTGGACTACTAAACCCTCTTAAATAACCAATGATGTTTTCCATTGGGTCTAGAATAACCAAAGTAGGAATTGCCTGAACAGAGTAATGAGCAAGCATAGAGGGGCTTGTCTCAGCGTTTACCCTCATTACAATCAACTTGTCTGCAAGTTGGTTGATCTCGTCGCTATTCCATAGTCTTGTATCCATATCACGACAAGGCCCACACCAGGATGCCCAGAAATCCAGAATGATAAATTTGTTTTGCGTAAGAGCAATGGCCTTGGCGGATTTAATGTCCTGTACCCATTGGAGCTGGGCTTGGCAAAGAATGGCCAAAAAGAGGAGACTGAAGGTAAGAAGGGTCTTTTTCATGGCTCTCAGATAACGTAAAGAGGCACTGTACCAACTAGTACCCATTTTCCATCCATCCACATATAGGCAAAAACATCCCCCCCCCCACTTTCTGGACTATTAAATGAATCCATTCTTATAAAGGCGAATCCATTATTTGTAAAAATTGGTTTGGTTAAGAAAATATTGTTGTGGACAATATGATTGTTAAATTCATTTTCCATGTAATAATTACCCACTTCTGCTGTTGTTCCCTCGCGAATTGTGATCAAAGAATCCAGATATGGTGCGTATTCCTTTAACGTTGGGTCAGGTTCGGCAATGTAGGCTCTTACTTCTTCAAAGTCTATTTTCAGTATCTCAGGTTTGATTGCTTCTCTATATTCTGGATATAGTCCCAGGTACTTCACGATCGAATCCTTGTAAAAAATGTGATACTTTCCATGTATCTCTGTTCCCCAAGGTATCAGAGTGTTTGCAAAAACCTCATTACCACGATTGTTTAGCTCCGTTGTGATCTCTAGCATCAAACTTCGAACTCTATTGTCCTTAGTTTCATTTTTGCAGGCAACTAAAGATAGAGTGATTGCCAAAAGGAGCGATAAAGTTTTCATGGACACCCCCCTTTTTTTCCTTCATCATTTATGAGGTCGTCAATGCGGATTTTATCTGAATCACTTAAAGCATCGTAAGCACTTGTCTCAGATAAACCTCCCCAAGCCATATCTGAAAAGAACTGATTGCTGAATCTTAGATTATTGACTCTAGCGAAATCGCGTAAACCTTTTTCAATTGCACCTCGGTACCTTTCTGCCATTGCCTCATGCTGCCACTTACCAATCCCTGGATTTGCTTTGACATATGCCCATAGGTCAGGCCAAAAGGACCAATCGACCTCATCAATTTTAAGTTGAACTTTATAATAATAAATTAATTGTGCGTGTATTGCTTCATGAAGCATTGTTCGAGCTATGCTCATGGAGGACGCTGATGAGACATAATTTGAGCTAAACACTGTAGGTATATGGTTTTCTTGTCTGTGATCAGTACATGCGTTAGCGGTTATACCGTATTTTTTGTTGTAATCGCATGGGTCATCTTGAATATCCAAAACATATGCAAGCTTTAGATCAAAAGCATCTTCCATCATAAAGTTTAGTGCATTGTACATTACATTTGTTTCATTCAACTCACCATCATCACTTCCCTCCAATGGGCCGTTCATAAGATCTTCAAAAACACTCATAGCACAAGGGTTATTAATAAAATTATCCGTGAGTGCGATTTGGTTTGATTCCCAAAGGGAAATAATTCTTTCTTCAATACTTATATTGGGAGGTGCCGCTACGGGATTGGTGCTGGCGACCAAAGATCCCGAAGAAGCGCCATCATACCACTGAGGAAAAGTGGTGTATCCATTGGTGTTAAAATAAGTAAGATTGCATGAAGAGTAATCTGTATCCACTTTACACCATATATCTACAGATGGAACGGGCTCGCCTGTTTTTCTATATACCCAAACCTTTTTACCCGTTTGGGGATCTGTCGACTGATAAACTTTTTCTCTGGGTTGATTAACAGAGATTCTGACTGTACATTCAATTTTGTTAGCCTCATCAGGATAACAGGCTTCCCCCATTCGTCGTGCACTTTCGTATTTAGGGATAACTTGTTCCCCATTTTCGAATTCCAGGGTAAGGAATACATCTCCAGTCTGTAGGGACTTGTACCTGATCAATCCCGTGAAGCCTCCCAGAAAATGACCACCGGGGTGTCCATCGTAATGTCCCTCAGAAGGTTCATAAACAACTTCATATCCTACATATACTGAATCGGCATAAACGAATACTACATTTGAGATTTCATCAATGTTGTCTTTTTCGGAAGTAAGGAAAGCATAATTCCTAATGTTTGAGTCCGGAAACTCATAGTATACAACGCTATCAAGGCTGGTGCCCGCAAAGCTCCGTGCATTGACATTCACCAATTGGCTGGCTAAAAACTGAGCCTGATCATCATCACTGGTTGCTACCTTATTAAACGAGGATTCTTTTTCGGAAATATTGACTTCTATTGGTTCCTCATTTTGACAAGAAAAACATAGCAAAAGAAATAGAAGACTTGGGGTAAGTTTACGTAGATTCACGGTGTAGTTAGGTCTGTCGAAAGTTAAAGAAAATAAGAAGGGAAATGTTGTCTAGGTCAGTAGTCAAACTTAGTATACTAGATAACAAAGTGCTATCCCCTAAAAAGGGGATTTTTAGTTTGTACAGATAGCCATTTTTAACAATAAAACCCCATCCGATTACTCGAATGGGGCATCCAACAAATGACTTCCAATTCTATTGAAGTCCTTCCCAACAAAGAGAAAACTACTTATTTGTTCCTTCCCGTTGGGTTAAGTGTTTAAGCTGTCCAGCATGGCTGGAGTTAATAGTTATGAGTTATTGGGTTAAACCTTTATAAAACGTGCTACTAACCGACTGCTTATCAGGCAGTCAAATATTTGTTTACAGCATAGGCCGCTTTCCTTCCCTCACTGATGGCCCATACCACCAATGACTGGCCTCTTCGGCAATCACCTGCTGCGAATACATTTTTCTTATTGGTCTGATACATGGTATCGACAATATTGGATCTTTGATTGGTCTCAATGCCCAACTGCTCCAACAATCCTTCCTTTTGTGGTCCAAGGAATCCAATCGCCAGGTAAGCTCTCTCACATGGAATTACTCGTTCAGAACCTTCGATTTCGTTGAACTGGAATTTAGACTTATCCGTCCATTCAACATCTACCACTTTGAGTCCTGTCAGTTCACCTGCATCATTACCTACAAACTCCTTGGTCAAAAGAGACCAGTTTCGTTCCGCTCCTTCTTTCTGAGAAGTAGAAGTACGAAGGATCATAGGCCACTCAGGCCATGGGTTATTTGTGGCACGCTCGGCAGGAGGCTTGTCCAATAGCTCGATTTGTGTGATGCTCTTTGCGCCCTGTCTGGCAGAAGTTCCCACACAGTCAGACCCGGTATCACCACCACCGATAACGATTACATTTTTGTCTTTGGCAAGCATCTCAGGATCGATCTCTTTGTCTTCACCAGACACCACCTTGGTAGAATTCTTAAGGAATTTCATCGCCATGTGGATTCCTTTCAACTCTCTACCAGGTATCGGAAGATCTCTTGCTACCGTTGCTCCGGTAGTCAATACGATCGCATCGAACTTTTGCTCTAGTTCTTTGGCATCAATGTCTTTTCCAACCTCTTTGCCACATTCGAACTTTACGCCAGAAGCTTTCATCAAATTGACTCTTCGCTCCACGATTGATTTGTCCAATTTGAAATCAGGAATACCAAATCTCAAAAGTCCGCCAGGGTGCGTGTCTCTTTCGAAAACCGTCACATCATGTCCTTCCTTACATAGCTGATCGGCAGCTGCCAATCCTGCAGGACCTGATCCGATCACGGCTACACTTTTGCCAGATTTGATCAATACATCATGAGGCGCTTCCCAACCTTGCTTGAAGGCTTCTTCGGCGATTGATTTCTCAATGTGCTCGATGCTCACAGGGTCTTTGTTAATCCCTAGCACACACGATCCTTCACATGGTGCAGGGCATATTCGACCTGTAAACTCAGGAAAGTTGTTGGTGCTTTTTAGAATCTCAAAAGCCTCCTGATACTCTTCACGATAAACTGCATCATTGAAATCAGGAATCTTGTTGCCTAATGGACAACCACTATGGCAAAAAGGAATCCCGCAATCCATGCATCGGGCAGCCTGTTCTTTGGTCTCCTGACCAGATACGGGCTTTACAAACTCCTTGTAATGCTTTGTTCTCTCATCGACATCCTCATACTGAAGCTGATGTCTCTTATATGTCAAAAATCCGTCTACCTGACCCATCTTAGGCTACTTTTTCTTTTTCTTGTTTTTGTTTTTCCAAAACCTGCTTGTACTCCGTTGGGATTACTTTGATGAATTTCTTCTTCTCTTTTTCCCAATTCTCAAGCAAGTTGTAAGCAACTGAACTGTTAGTATATCTCGAGTGCTTGTTGACCATATCGAAGACAAAATCAAAGTCTTCTTTGGCCGGCTCTTCAAACTCAACCAGCTCCATATTGCACTTAGATGCAAAGTCGTGGCCATCATCGTATATGTACGCTATACCACCACTCATACCCGCAGCGAAGTTTTTACCGGTTTCTCCAAGCACTATCACTCGTCCACCTGTCATGTATTCACAGCCATGGTCACCAAGGCCCTCAGTCACTGCAAGAGCACCTGAGTTTCGAACAGCAAATCGCTCACCGGCCTTTCCGTTGACGTAAAGTTCGCCGGAAGTGGCTCCATATAGACAAACGTTACCCACAAGCATGTTTTCCTCAGGTACGATGTCCGAAACTCTAGGAGGATAGCAAACCATCTTTCCTCCTGATAGTCCTTTACCTACATAGTCATTGGCGTCTCCCTCGAGTGTGAAAGTGATTCCCTTGGCCAGGAATGCGCCATAACTCTGTCCTGCAGAACCATTGAACTTGAATCTGATGGTGTTTCTATCCAGCCCCTCTGGACCATGCGCTTTCGCCAATTCGCCAGAGAGCATCGCTCCCGTCGTTCTGTTTTGGCTATCAATGTCAAATTCTACTTTGACCTTTTCTTTATTTTCAAGAGCGGGTCTAGCCGCTTTGATTAACTCTCTATCCAATACGGCTTCCAACTGGTGATCCTGATCTTGGGTTTTGCAAGAAAGCTCGTCAGAAGCATGAAAAGGGTTGTGAAGCAACGCTTCTAAATCAATGTTCCCTGCATGCTCGGCAGCTTTTTCTCTATCGAATTTCAAAAGATCCGTTCTTCCGATCAGCTCGTTTACTGATTTCACACCCAACTCTGCCATGATTTCTCTAAGGCCCTGCGCGAGGAACTTGAAGAAGTTTACAATGTGCTCTACTTCACCAGAGAATAATTTTCTCAATTCAGGGTTTTGAGTGGCGACTCCCACAGGACATGTATTTAAGTGACACTTACGCATCATGATACATCCCTCCACTACAAGTACCGCAGTAGAAATACCCCACTCTTCAGCACCCAGGATGGCGGCGATCGCGAGATCCCTTGCAGTTCTCAGTTGCCCATCCGTTTGCAGCTTGATCATTTTTCTCAAGCCGTTTTTCTCAAGGGTTTGGTGCGTTTCAGCCAATCCAATTTCCCATGGAATACCCGCATGCTGGATCGAGCTAATGGGCGAAGCACCAGTACCGCCATCATATCCAGAGATAAGGATGTTATCGGCTTTAGCCTTTGCTACACCTGCTGCGATCGTACCTACACCTGACTCAGAAACCAACTTCACATTGATGTCTGCATGTCTGTTCGTGTTTTTCAAATCGTAGATTAGCTGCGCCAAATCCTCGATAGAATATATATCATGGTGTGGAGGAGGAGAAATCAGCGATACTCCTGGTGTGGAGTGTCTGATTCGTCCAATAGTTTCATCCACTTTCTTGCCTGGAAGCTGACCACCCTCTCCGGGCTTAGCTCCCTGGGCCACTTTAATCTGAATTTCATCGGAGTTGACCAGGTAATGTGCGGTAACACCGAATCGTCCAGAAGCCACCTGCTTGATCGCAGATCGTGATAGGGTTCCGTCAGGGTTCGGTTCAAACCTGGCAGCATCTTCACCACCCTCGCCACTGTTAGACTTGGCACCGATCATGTTCATCGCTTTAGCGATGGTTGTATGTGCCTCTTCAGAAATAGATCCGAATGACATAGCACCCGTAGCGAATCTTGGAAGTATCTTCTCGATCGGTTCTACCTCGTCGATGCTAATAGCCTTGCCATTAGTGAAGTCAAACATACTTCTAAGGGTAATGTTCTTCTTCGCCTGATCATCAATAGCGTGCTGGTACGTCTTGAACAATTCATAATCTCCAAGCCTTGTGGACTTCTGAAGTGCATGAATTACCTCAGGATTGAAAAGGTGACGAACGCCATCTCTTTTCCACTGGTACAGACCACCCGTTTTCAAGGTGTTCTTTCCATTGGCCATGGTAAAGGCAGTCATGTGATCCTCCAAAATCTCTTTTTCGAGCTGATCAAAACCTTTACCTCCAATTCTGGAAGGAGTACCCTTGAAACAGAAATCCGAAACTTCTAAATCAAGACCTAATATCTCAAAAATTTGTGCTGACTCGTAAGATTGAATAGTTGAGATACCCATTTTAGAAAGGATTTTTCTCAAACCATATCCCACTGCTTTTCTGTACTGACCGAAGATTTTAACAGTATCGGTTTCTCCTACTCGTGCTCCTTCGTGAATCAAAGATTCAATAGCCATGTATGGATAAACAGCCGTGGCTCCAAACCCAACCAATGTAGCAAAGTGGTGTGTTTCTACTACGTCTCCACCTTCAATCACAAGGCTGGCTTTGGCTCTAAGCTTGTTCTTCAACAGGTAGTTATGAACGGCTCCCGTCGCCAACAAAGAAGGGATTCTTACTTTTTCCGGCCCTACATTTCTGTTGGAAATGATTACGATATTGGCTCCTCCTTGAATCTTAGCTGCTACGTCTTTAGAAAGTCTCTTTAAAGCCGTCTTAAGATTGGTAGCCGACGAATCGTAAGTACTGTCAACAATCCCCGTCTTGAATCCATCTCCATCTAATCCTTTAATAAAGTCAAACTCTGCCTGGGAAAGCATTGGATGCTCTATTCGCACTTTGTGCGCATGCTTTTCTGTATGCTCCAGCACGTTAGACGATGCACCAAGGTAGTTAACCAAAGACATTACTGCTTTTTCCCTAATTGGGTCAATGGCAGGGTTAGACACCTGAGCAAATAGTTGTTTGAAGTAATGAGAGATATGCGTATTGCCATCTCTGAATACAGCAAGTGCTGCATCATTACCCATAGAACCTAACGGTTCGGTACCGCCATTCATCATCGGCTCAAGGATGAACTTCAAATCCTCCCGTGTAAATCCGTAGGCAATTTGCTTTTGCGTAAGGTCATCAGAGTTAAGTTCTGATTTTGCAGGAGCCTCGCTTACTTTATCTGCTACACGTACAAGGTTTTTCTCTACCCACTTTTCATATGGATGAGCCAATGCAAGCAAATCTTTGATTTCTTCGTTGAACGAAATTTTACCAGTCGACAGATCCGCCATGATCATCTGACCTGGACCCAGTCGGCTCTTTTTCTTGACGTCCTCAGGCTTGATGTCTGCACATCCCACCTCTGAGCAAAGTACCAAGTGATCGTCTTTGGTGATGATCACTCTGGAAGGTCGCAAACCGTTTCTGTCAAGACTGGCACCTATAGTATATCCATCGGTGTATACCAAAGAGGCAGGACCATCCCATGGCTCAAATATGGTAGAGTGGAACTCGTAGAAAGCTCTTTTCTCAGCAGAAATATTTTTTTCTTCCTGCCATGCCTCAGGTACGAGCATCGCCATAGCATGTTGAATGCTCACACCACCCATGATCAACAATTCAAAGATGGCATCAAGGTTTGCCGAGTCTGAGAACTGACCGTTGCAGATAGGAGAGAGTACTTCAATTTCCTTTTCGGTGAATTCTGTGGAGGCAAGTAATGCCTCACGAGCCACCATTTTGTTGATATTTCCTTTGATCGTGTTGATCTCACCATTGTGCGCCAGCAGTCGGAATGGCTGAGCCAACCTCCACTCAGGAAAGGTATTGGTAGAAAACCGTGAGTGAATCAGAGAAACTGCTGAAGTGTACCCTTCATCCTGAAGATCCAAATAGAACTGTGGTATCTGCCAGGTTCTGAGTTCTCCTTTATATACTATAGTAGAGCAAGAGAACGACGCGATGTAGAAATCCGAAACAGGATAGGTCTCGCGAATTCTATGCTCGATCACTTTTCTCAGTACATAGAGTTTTCTATTGAGGTCTTTGCCTTTAGTCTTTCCCTGCTCTACAAAGAGCTGGAAAATTGATGGCTCAGACTGGCGGGCGATTTTTCCCAACTTGTCGTGATCCACCGGTACTTTTCTGAGCCATATTTGCTTGAACCCGAGCTCTTTGACACAGTCATCTACGATCTCAAGGTGGCCAAGTTCCTCACCAACGTTCTTAGGGATAAATAAGACACCAACACCGTAGCTCCCTGCTTTAGGAAGTTTAATGTTTTCTTTTTTGGCTTCCTTGGTAAAGAAGTCATAGGGAACCTGAGTCAGGATACCTGCTCCATCCCCTGTCTCACCGTCTGCTGCTACTCCGCCCCTGTGCTCCATCTTACGGAGCATGCTGAGGCCTTCGGTGACTATTTTATGAGAAGGCTTGTTTCGCACATTAGCAATAAAACCTATACCGCAGGAATCCCTCTCAAACTCCGGAGAGTACAATCCCATGTTTTTATTATTGTGCTTCATCATATTCGATCTAAATGTTTTGTGATCCGGCCTATTCAAGACGAAACGGACCAAAATGCTTGTGAAATCCCAACTTTGAATTTCGAGCCAACAAAAATACCTTTTTTTTCAAACGAAAATCCGTTAGATTGGCGTTTCATATGATGTTCAGGAATTAAGTGATTTTACTTAATAAACTGATAATCAATATTTTACATTAACTTAAAAAATTGCAGTTATATCATGTCCAAAAATTCAAATAGTCAGCCACTTTTTCAGCTAATCAAATCGCTCACCAAGTCTGAGAAGAGAAGTTTCAAGTTGTACGTGAGTCGGATCAATGACTCAAACGAAGCCAAATTTATCAAGCTTTTCGATGTAATGGACAAAATGGAGGAGTACGATGAGGCCGTTCTGCAAAAAAAGATGAAAGATATTGCCAAATCGCAGCTGGCCAATCTCAAATCGCATTTGTACAAGCAAGTTCTATTGGTACTGAGAATCAACCATATGAAGGGAGACGTGGACATCCAGCTGCGTGAAAACCTGGATTATGTACGACTGCTTTATAAAAAGGGATTGTACGAGCAAAGCCTTAAACAGCTCAACAAAATCAAGGTAACGGCCAACAACTACAAGAAAAACATCTTTAAGCTGGCGTTGCTCAACTACGAGAAGAACATCGAGAACCAGCAAATGCTGACATTGGACACAACGTCTTGTCTCAAGCTGGACCGAGAGACCAAGAGCATTATTAATAAAATCGATGTGGCGCAATCTTTCTTCTCCGTCGCCTTGATTATGAAGGCACACTTTATGAAGGGTGGAATGGTGCGTAATGAAGATGAGCTTGAGCGCATCAACAAAATCTTTTTTAGCAACCTACCTGAATATGATAAGCCGCAACTTTCCTTTAGCGAGCAGTACAATATGTGCAGGGCATACTATTGGTATTCCTACATTATACAGGACTTTGAAAACTGTGTGAAATACACGGAGCTGTGGGTGAGTATCTTCAAAGAAAATAACCTGACTCATTTAAGACATGCGGAGTTTTTGAGAGGACTCAATCGTTTGCTTCAATCATTGTTCAGGATCAATGATTCGGATCGGTTTGATATTTATTACGAAGAGCTGGTAGAATTTGAGAAACTATACATGAAGGCCATCGACAGCAACAGCAAGCAACTGCTGCTTCGATGCCTTACCGTTCAAACCCTGAATAAATGCTTCCTGGATGGTGACTATAAGAAGCACGAGCATTCGCTCAATCGATACCTACTCAAAATAGAGGATGCCGTTGATTACATTGACAAAAACAACCAATTGGTGATCTTCTACAAAGCTGCGGTTCTTTACTTCGGCCTTGGGCAGTTCGAGACTTGCATGAAATACCTGGACCGGGTGATTTCCGACAAAGACGAACACCTTCGAGAAGACCTGAAAAGTTTCGCCTATATCATCTACGTGATTGCCTTGTACGAAGAGAGCGATTACAAACGTCTTGAAAAAATGAGGAAAAGAGCCTTTGTGTATCTGAGACAAAGAAACATTCTGGGTCAGTTTCACAACATCATCTTGCAGTTCATCAAGCGCTCCGAGGACATCCTGCCACTGGACATGCGTGGAGAGTTCAAAAACCTTCGATCCAGTTTGGAGCCATTAGCTGAGGACAAGTTTGAGTCTAAGCCGCTGTTGTATTTCGATATCATGAGCTGGCTGGATAGCAAGATCACAGGACAGAGTTTCCTTGAGGTAATCAAAGAAAAAGCCGAAGGGCAGTTTGCGGCTTGACTAGGGTTAAAAGGCCACTCTCAATTGAACAACAGCGCGACCTGAAAATTTGAGGGTGGTCTGCGAATTGGCTAAATTGTACAGTATGCTTGCTAGTTTACCGAATTACATCGTTTCATCGATTTTAGCACTGAAGATGAAATTTTCGAAAAGGGCAAACTGCACAACAGTTCTGTCAAGTCTTTTGTTTGTGATAATTTCCTGTACTCAAGAAGAAACAGCTCTTGACCAATGGATAACCATCAACCCATCTAAAGTTTCTAATAGTACCGAGAGTGAGTTGAATCAATTGTTTTTTGAAGATGTGAATCAGACGGCTTTTCCTGCATACCGTTTTGACCAGAACTCATTGATTATCCTTTTAAATAGCCAAGCGGAGTTATTGAGCCTTCAGGATACATTGGAGAGGGTGTTCACATCTGAAGTTCCAGAAATAGATTTTGATCGATACACGTTGGTGTATGGAGAAGTGATAACCAATACAATTAGTGATTCTCTTTTAAGTATTACCTTTTCAGTCAATCAATTTCATAGGACTTACAGATATGATTTGACCGTATTTCATCCGGTGCACAATTGGCCAATGGCCGGATACATTCCATTTTGGCAGTTGTACCCTAAGCTGCCTGGAGGTTATCGAATCTTGCATGAAGAGGAGCACATCTTTGAAGAGTTTGAATAAACAGTTTTACCGCGATGCATGATAATTTGGCTCCCTTTAGGGTTGGGGCCAACCAAATTGAGTGCGTTAAAAACCATAATCCCTTGCTGCAATATTGAGTCTGAGGGCCAGCGAAGTGAAGTTAGTCGTTTCAATGGCTGCAGGCTCACCGCTGTCCATGCGTCTGTAGACGTGCTTAAGGTCGATGAACAAATTGTGTCGGAGCATATAGGATGCGGTCAAATCCAAAAAAAGGAGGTCATTGGGAATGCCCTGGCCAATTTCATTGTTATATTCCTGGGTGCGGGTATTGTAGTCTTTGAGTACATCCTGTCCGTAGTTTTCACTATCAGGATCAGTTCCATAGTTGGCGGCGATTACCTTTCCGGTTAAGTACAGATACTTGATGGGCTGATAGCGTGTGATGAAAACCAACTCCTTGAAATTGGCCCCCAGTGGATGTGCGAGGGGTTGACGATAGTGGGCAAAATTGGTAAAGATGGACTCATGCGAATAGGTAAAAGGCCGGGCAAGGTTGTACTCTGCCTGGACATCCAAATTGTTCACCCCAAGAACATTAAAATATTTAAGCCCTCCCTGTAGCGCATATTTATTGCCCCACCAGCCATTGCCCGACTTGAGTTCGCTCACTACGATTTCATCGAGCAACATCTGACCGTAGAGCTGCACTCCTTTGACCACATTCCATTTGAAGTCCATTCCGAAAATCGCATTATCGGGGCTGCCGGTAAACTGCTCAATGGATCGGTAAAAAATGATCGGATTCAGATAATTCCATTCAAAAGCAGGACTTGTACTGTCTCCTCGATGAAACATGATTGCTTCGAAAAATCCCAGGTTGAAATTATCCGTGATGTTGATGCTGAGGTGATGTGCGGCCATGAATTTCTTCGGATGGGCTTCTGTACCGAGCGTACCATCGCTGGTAGGAGGGGCATCGGCCACCATTTCAGTAAAGAGGTTGGTGTACTGGATACGCCAGATGTTGGTTTGGATTTTTAGAAAGGTGCTAGGTGCGCTGAAGTCAGACAAGGCCAGGGAACGATAGCCATTGCCGATGAAGTTCTTATCATGACCAAATTGTATTCCTATATGTTTTGTGGCACGAAAAGTGAAATAACCCCGGGCGGTGAAGAAATCTACACCACCATTGTCTCCATAGACTTTCCAAAAAGCCTCATTAGGAACTACACCTTGTTCAGCCGTGTACCTCTGGACATAGGCAGGAAATATTGCCTGGTTCTCTCCGACAAAGGCATAGTAGCCCACCTTGTCGTCTATCGAACCTCTGATTTCCGCACCCCGGGTATTGATAAAGGGATTTGAACTGGCATTAGAGTCTCGTCCTATTCCCAGATAAAGTACAGGGTTGGCCCTCAAAAGAAAATCTTCAGTGCGAACATGATACATGTCGGGTTTGGTTTTGTAAAACCATTTGAGAAAGGGCTTTCTGCTCTGCGCCAGAGAATCATAGCCAAACTCCCAGTTGTCAGCAAGCAGGTAGTTTTTGTTGATTTCGTTTTTGGCTGCAGAATCAACCGCTGTAGCGATGTGAGATCTTTTGTAGGGCTTATAGGAAGAATGAATAACCGGATTGAAGTTTTTATTAAGCACTTCCTCCCGGTCGATCAGATGGTAGTAGTCCTGGTTTAGAGGAGCATAGGCGTCTTGGGCAGAAAGTTTTAAGCCAATGGACAGCACCAATAAAATGTATAGATTCCGAATCAGCATTCCTGAATTTTGCATTCCAACAAATATATCTCTTTCCACTCTCTGGCACACAAATACTATTTTAAAATAAGTTTTGGATTTTTATTCACAAAACTTAACTTTGCAGTCCTTTTAGAAAAACGAAGAAAAGAAAATGAAAAAAGGCATTCATCCAGAGTACAGAGACGTGGTTTTCCTTGATACCTCAAGTGACTACTCATTCATGACTAAGTCGACCATGACTTCTGACGAAACAATCAAATGGGAAGACGGCAATGAATACCCTTTGATCAAAGTGGAAGTAAGTTCAGCTTCACATCCATTCTACACCGGTAAGAAACTATTTGTGGATACTGCGGGTAGAGTTGAGAAATTCAACAAAAGATACAAAAAGAAATAAGCTATTTTTTGTGATCAAAAAATTGAAGTCTTCAGGAGTGATCTTGAAGACTTTTTTATTTTTACCTCATGAACATCGCATTGGTGGATCTGCCCAACCGAAGGTCCCAATTATCCCCTTTTTCCCTTACCAGGCCCATTGGGTATTTTAGAGTCGGCATCCTCACTATCACCGAAAAGTGGGGTCACTATCCTAATGATCTGGTCGACTGTGTGTCCAGCGATGTAATTAATAAGAAGTTTCAACAGTCATCAGCTCCCTATGGGCTGGCAATTGATTCAGCCACCTTGCCCGACAAGAAATTGGTGGAGGCCGTGTCGAATTTGTCTCACGGAGAGGCGCTGTATCATCAGGGCCAGTGGATCGCCGCAAGAGGTAGCTTTCAGCAAATTCCTGATGGAGACATGCTTGATTCGTTTGAGAAGATTGAGTTGGAAAGCGCTCCGAATCAAATCAACCGTCTTTCTGATTTGTTCCTCAAAAATGGAGATCAGATCAAGGCCGACTATGAACTTCTGACTAAAGGACAAAAGTCAAAGAAAATATCAGATCCTCACACCATCATTTATGGCGAGGAGAATTTATTTGTGGCCGAAGGAGTAGAAGTCCGAGCCGCTACTCTAAATGCTGAAAACGGCCCTATTTATCTGGATAGAGGTTCGCAGGTTCATGAGGGAGCTGTGATTCGCGGTCCGTTTTATCTCGGTCCAAATTCCCAGGTGAATATCAATTCCATAATAAGAGAGGGTACGACAATCGGCCCAAATAGTAAGATAGGGGGCGAGGTTTCTAATGCGGTGATATTTGGAAATTCCAACAAGGCGCATGGAGGATTTCTGGGAAATTCGGTGATTGGGGAGTTCTGCAACCTGGGAGCGGCTACCAACAATTCCAATCTCAAGAACAACTACGGTGAGGTGAAACTATGGGATGGTCTGGTCGAAGATTATGTGGACACCGGACTGCAGTTTTGTGGGCTGATGATGGGTGATCATTCCAAATCAGCCATTGGTACCACGTTCAATACTGGCACTGTGGTTGGGGTGGCAGCAAACATTTTTGGTAGCGGTTTTCCTTCCAAGTTTGTTCCTTCCTTTACCTGGGGAGGAATCCAAAGTGCAGAAGAATATCAATTCGATAAAGCAGTCGAAACGGCCAAAATGGTGATGCCAAGAAAAGGGCAAGAATTTACCGAACGAGACCAAGACATCCTCAGAGAAGTTTTTGAGCAGACCAAAAGACATAGAAAATGAGGTTTGCTAGTGTACCGGGGTTAGCAGAGACCAAGAGGCTCCTGATACAGGCAGTCAAAACGAACCATGTCGCGCATGCTCAGCTTTTCTATGGCAAAGAAGGTACAGCCAATTTAGCTATGGCATTGGCGTATGCCACGTATCTCAACTGCCAGAACCCATCGGATCAGGACTCATGTGGCGAGTGCGCTTCATGCCAAAAGATGGACAAGCTCATACATCCCGATATGCAGTTTGTATTTCCCGTGTCTGCCACCAAAAACATCAAAGGAAAAGATGTAGTGAGTGCCAGCTACCTTGCGGAGTGGAGATCCTATCTCTTGGCAAATCCATATGGTAATCTGGAGGATTGGAGCACTTCGTATGGTGCGGAAAACAAGCAGGCGAATATTTCAAAAGAAGAAAGCAGAAACATCATCAAAGGGATGACCCTTACCTCATTCGAGTCCGGATATAAAGTCCTGCTCATTTGGCTACCGGAATACATGCATCCATCGGCCGCCAACGGAATCCTGAAAATACTGGAAGAACCGCCAAAGAAGACCGTATTCCTTATGGTTTCGGTCAACTACGAGCGGCTGCTCACTACCATACTCTCCCGATGCCAGCTGGTTAAAATCCCGGCATTCAGTACTGAGGAGGTGTCTGAGTATCTGATTCAAAATCATAGTCTGACGGCAGAAAAAGCACAAACAATTGCCGGTTTGTCAGAGGGCAGCATCAAGCAGGCGATCGAACATCTTGACGATACCGAGCAGGAATCACACGATATTTTCAGGCAATGGATGCGTATCTGCTGGACGAAAGATTTCATCGCTCTGAATGGAATAGTAGAAGCTTTTTTCAAAATGAGTAAAACTGCCCAGAAGCTGTTTCTTACCTATGCGCTAAACATGATGCGACATGCTCTGGTATGTGAATATCTGGTGGATGAAAACTTGAAACTGAATCAAGAAGAACAGGGATTTGTAGCTAAGTTTGGCAACGCTTTGGAAACGAACTCCATAGAGGTGATAAGCAAAGCAATGAGTGAAGCGCACTACCATCTCGAACGAAACGCCAACCCGCGCATTCTGTTTTGGGATTTGTCGTTGACCATCGGTAGAGCTATGACGGGATAGCATGAAAATCAAAATCGGAACAAGGGGAAGCAAATTGGCCATGTGGCAGGCTCATCATGTGCAGTCTCTGCTCAAAGAGCAGGGAGCAGAGAGTGAGATCGTGATCATTGAGACCAAGGGTGATAAGATATTGGACGTGTCATTGTCCAAGATCGGTAGCAAGGGTGTCTTTACCGAGGAGATAGAGGACAAGCTCAAGGACGGCTCCATCGACATTGCCGTTCATAGTGCAAAGGACCTCCAGTCCAGCTTGCCGGATGGATTTGAGATTATCGCTTTTAGCGAAAGGGAAAACCCCAGAGACGTGCTTGTCAGCAATAAAGAAATCGATATTCATGCTGAGGGGATTAAAATTGGCACATCCTCTACCCGAAGACAAGCATTGGCTACCAAGCTGCATCCCAATTTTGAGTTGGTCTCCGTACGAGGCAATCTCCAAACCCGGATCCGGAAGATGGAAGAAGGAGCCTGCGATGCCCTATGGCTGGCGTATGCCGGTGTCCACCGAATGGGATATGCAGATATGATTGTGCATCAGTTTGATTTGGATGAGATTATTCCGGCTGTCGGACAGGGATGTCTGGCCATCGAGGTATTTCAGACCTTGGATCAAGACAAAAGGCAATTGGTGCGAGCTGCCATTAACAATGAGCTGACAGAGATTTGTCTGAGGTCAGAAAGAGAATTCCTCAAAACGATGGACGGCGGGTGTAGTATACCAGTCTATGGCTTGGCAAAGGTGGACGAGGACGTACTCACCATAAAAGGTGGAATCATTAGTCTTGATGGCACCGAGCAAATCACGAAAACCTGCCACAGTACCCACAATGCCTCACTCAAAGCAGGCCGCACATTAGCGCAAAGCATCCTGGGTAGTGGGGGTAAAGAAATTTTAGAATCGATTAAAGCAACTATATAAACTATGAAATCAAAGATCCTCTTACTGTTGGCTGTTTTTGCTATTGCCAGCTCATGCGCCAATGATAAAAAAGACTATATCGTCACGATCCATACTGCTTTTGGAGATATGAAAGTGATTCTATATGATGAGACTCCTCTGCATAAAGCAAATTTTATCGAACTGGCAGAAGAGGGTCTGTACGACAGTACCACCTGGCATCGGGTCATTGAAGCCTTCATGATCCAGGGTGGGGGTATTGATATGAAGAATAAGGATATGAAAAGGGAGCAGGTACCTGCCGAATTGGTAAAAGGAATGATGCATCATAAAGGAGCACTTGCGGCCGCCAGACAAAGTGATCAGGTAAACCCTGAAAAGAAGTCAAGCTGGTGCCAGTTTTATATCGTACAAGGCAAGGTGTATCAACCGGATGAGCTGGACTCCTATGAAAGCGGATTGAACGAGAATAGGAAGAGGGGATTGTTTAAAGAAACGATCATGAAACCTGAGAATGCTGAGCTCCTCAAGACCGGTCAGGGATACCAAAAGGCCTGGCAGGAGGCACGAGATCCGGACGAAAAGAAGAAGTATCAGGTGCTGTTGGATTCTATCACCGGTACCATAATGCAGCAGATCGAAGAAACGTACGAGGAGATCAAACTTACCGATGAACAAAAGGAAGTGTACACCACACAGGGAGGATCCCCACACCTTGACAATGAATACACTGTTTTTGGTCGGGTAGTCGAGGGACTCGACGTAATCGACAAAATAGCAGCCGTGGACAAGGCAGGCAGCAAACCAAAAGAAGAAATATATCTGACCATGGAAGTAGAGATGGTTCCTAAGAAGAAGATCACTAAAGAATATGGCTATGAATACCCTGAGGTCAAATGACCCAGGGCAGTGAGGTCACTTTATTGGCAAGAGATGCCTCAGGGTTGAAGAAAGCTCAGTGAACTATGTTTTGAACCATTATGTCGTTTTTTCATGGGAAATAGAGAGAATTCTGATATATTGCTAGTACCACACCTCATCCCAAAAACCTGAAGTAGAATTAGATGGAAGAAAAGCAGCCCATTTTATACGTGGATGACGAGGAAATTAATTTGTACATCTTTGATATGCTGCTCAACTCAAAGTTTGAAGTACATAAAGCCCTATCTGCCGAGCAGGCTTTTGATTTATTGGAAAACCGGCCTGAAATAAACCTGATCGTCACCGACTGGAGCATGCCCGCCATGGACGGGCTTACATTTGCTCATAAGGCATCAGAGCAGTACCCCGAAAAGAAGTTCATGATGCTTTCTGCCTACGTGAAGTCTCAGGAAATCGATGAGGCCATATCGAAAGGTGTGCTCGAGGAATACTTTTCAAAACCCCTGGATCGAGAGTTGTTTCTGGAAAAAGTGAAGCAGCTGGAAATATAAAATAACTTACGTATGAGGCTATTGGTACTGACCATCATATTGATATCCCCCTGTATCAGTATAGGTCAAAGCCTGCAGTTTAGTCACATAACCACAGAAGACGGTCTTACCACGGGCAACGTACGAGCGATCATCCAGGATTACCAGGGAATTTATTGGTTTGGCTCCGAGGATGGTTTGATGAGGTATGACGGCTATGAGATCGTTTCATACAATCATGATGAAGGCGATACCACATCGATCAGTAGCAACTTTATTCTTACCTTATTTGAAGACTCGTTCCGAAGATTGTGGATAGGGACGATAGATGGAGGGATCTGCTACTACAATAGAGAAAGGGACAGCTTTGTCCGATACCAGCACGATCCAAATGACCCTGCCTCATTGGGGTATAATTATGTCCGGGCCTTTCATGAGACAAAGGACAAAAAGCTAATCATTGGATTTGAAAACAGTAATTTTTCAATACTACAGCTAGAAGAAGTACTACCGTATGATGCCCGTTTCCATAATTTGAAGATCCCCATTGATTTTGATAAAAGCAAAGCGGCATGGGGCAGCTCTATTGTAGCTAATAAAAATGGAAACCTACTCATAGGTGTCAATGGCGGAGGGATTTATGAATTTGACCCTAAGCAAAATTCGTTCAGCCCTTTTGCAAAAAACGATCAGTTGGTAGCGGGTGTACAAAAGCTTTGTGTCACGGAAGATGACCAATTATGGATTGGCACATGGAGACAGGGGTTATTTGTATACGATTACTCTACTGATCAGATGATCAATTTTACCACTGAAAGCCCAAGCCCGTTACTACACAATCAGACAGAGGCAATAGAGATTGATGAGGGCTATGGTATTTGGATTGGTACGGATAGGGGTTTGCATTTTGTGCCTAAGGGAGAAAATCCCTACTCAGGGGTGCAATTTGAATACTACCAACATAGTGTTCAAGACAGGTCGAGTCTACTGAGTGATGCGATCAAGGATATTTATATTGACAAGGGTCACAGGGTGTGGGTGTCCAGCTACTACGGGGGTATCAATATATATGACCGAATGGCTAAGAAGTTTGATGTGGTTAGAGCCGAACAACATGCGTTTGGGGGACTTCAGCATAATAACGTCGTGGTGACCATAGAAGACAAGCAATCAAACCTTTGGATTGGCACCGATGGAGGAGGTGTAAATTTCGTTCCAGGCGGTCTCAAAAACCTTTGGAAGCCAGTGTATAAAACCATACCAGAGCTTGGCAAACTGGCCGATAAAGTCAAATGCATGGAAATGGACTCAAAAGGCGTGTTGTATATTGGCACCTGGGGAGAGGGGATGATAGAATGGAATCCTGACAAACGACGTATGAGGCAATACAAGGCTGAGGGTGACCTCACGTCTATCAGTGCAAATGAAGTACTGAGCATCAGGTGCGACAGCCTCGACAACCTTTGGATAGGAACATTTAGTGGGGGGTTGGATTATTATGATAGACAGGCTAAAGGCATCACACGATATCCAAAGCTCCTGGCGACCGGAAGCACAAGCGAACGCGACAAAATCAATTATTTATTTATAGATCAGAAGGGCACAGTGTGGGCATGCCCGGAGGTGGGTGGTTTGTGCAGATATGATGCAAACCTAGATCGATTCGTTTTGGTGGAAACGAAGCATCTCGGATCAACCACTTCTGTGCTAAGCATTTTTGAAGACAATAACGGATATCTATGGCTGGGCACCAGTAAAATTGGCCTCGTCAAACTAGATCCGCAATCAGGGCAATCTACCTTATTCGATAAAACAAATGGCTTACCCAATAACGTCATTAGGGCATTGCTTCAGGATAACCATGGGAATATGTGGATTGGCTCCAATAAGGGCCTTTCGGTGCTTGATGAAGAATCAGGTCGGGTCATTAACTATGACAAGACGAATGGGGCTCAAGGAAACGAGTTTAATACGAGCTATCTATGTTCAAACGGTACGGCTTTGTTTGGAGGTATCCGGGGGATGAACGTGTTTGTGCCCGAACAGATCAAACAGGATAGCACTATGCCAAATATTGTTTTTACCAGTTTTTGGATAAACAATAATGAGGTGAACGTGCTGGATGATGACACTCCACTTAAAGAAAACATCCTTGTCACTACACGGATAGAATTAACCTATGACATGCGATCATTTAGTATCGGCTATGCTGCCCTCGATTATTCTTTTGGGGATAAGATTAAATACCGGTATCGGTTGGATGGATTTCACGATCAGTGGCAATATGTTGACACAGAGCGTAAAGCTACCTTCACGAATATGCCTCCGGGTTCATATCTGTTTCTGGTTCAGTCCAATAATAGTGAAGGGTTTTGGGGTGATAACGAGCAGACGCTCAGAATACACGTGATACCGGCTTGGTGGCAGACAATATACACCAAGTTGGCACTTGCTGCATTGGTCACGCTATCAGTCCTTTTTTTTATTAGGTATCGAACCTACGCTTTGGAAAAAAGTCAAAGGGAATTGGAAAAACTCGTTCGTGCAAGAACCGCTGAAGTAAGGAGGCTCAACGAGGACCTGGAGCAATCCAATGATGAGCTCACGTCACAAAAACGAAGTCTGGAGGAAACAGTCGATGAGCTGTCAAATACAAAGAATCAACTGGCGGTATCAGAGAAAATGGCTGCCTTGGGTGTATTCACTGCGGGTATAGCTCATGAAATCAATAACCCCGTCAACTTTATTGCCAGCGCCAATCAAAAATTGATTGACCTTATAGAAGATAAGCAGAAGGTTGAAGAGGACTCTAAGGAAGTCAGGCAACTCAAAGAACTGGCTCACATTACAAATGTAGGAGTAGAGAGGACGGTGCAGATTGTCAATAGCCTGAGAAACTATGCCCGAAACCAACCTGGTAGTTTTGAGAGATATGATATTATTGGCTGCATGGAGGATGCACTCATGATCCTATCTCATCAGATCAAACACTCATCAATTGAAATAAATAAGGACACGCCCCAGGAGTTGAAGTTGGATTGTATGCCGGGCAGGATCAGCCAGGTGTTTGTCAATCTGGTATCTAATGCTCTGGATGCTGTGGACAGCGGTGGTGTCATTAGTATCAAGATTTTTGAGCAGGATCATGAGGTGGTCATCGAGGTTGCAGATGATGGAGTGGGTATTGAAGAGTCGAACATCTCCAATCTGTTTGATCCATTTTTTTCCACCAAAGAGGTCGGTAAAGGATCAGGCCTCGGTCTTTACATTGTCTATGGAATCATAACCGAACACGGAGGAAATATAAGGGTAGAACGTCTGGAGCCGGGAACACTCTTTCATATTGCGCTCCCTAAAATTCAATCTCAGGGTGCTCCCAAACCGTTACGTCAGAGGACAGATTTTGATAAGTGATTTAAGATTCTGGATAAGACTCGGTGGTGTCATTCATCTATCGCGAGATTGTATTAATCTAAATATTTCGGACATTGACCGAAAGTGGTGCCTTTCAAAAAAATAATTGTATTATGTTTAAATATTCACTATCTTTTCTAATGTTGGATTACCTGACAAAAGTGAAGTATCTTTGATTTTGAATAATTGACCCAAGAAGGATGAACGGAAGTAAGACATCGATTTTGTATGTTGATGATGAGGAGATGAACCTTCAATTGTTCGACATGCTACTTAATTCAAATTTTAGAGTGTACAAGGCTAACTCAGTAGATAACGCTTTCGATATGCTCAATAAACACGAGGACATACAGGTTGTGTTTACGGATTGGCGAATGCCTGGCAAGGATGGGTTACAATTTGCTAAAGAGGCTCAGGAAAAATTTGATGATAGGCAATTCATTATGATTTCAGCATTCATGCGAAATAATGAAATCGATCAAGCTCTGAATGAGGGCCTATTGGCCTCTTATTTGCCTAAGCCTTTTGACAGGCAACGCATCATCAAAGAAGTCGATAGATTGGTGGCTTCCAATTAGTATAAACCGGCTATTTTATCCAAATTAGATTCATGAAAAATTTCCTATTGCTTGCAGGCATGTTGCTTGTCGGGCTAAGTGCATACGCACAAGATGACTGGATTGCGCTTCAGTCCGGAGACACTCTTTATGGTAAAATCGGCTTTATAATCAAGGATCGATACCATATGGATGAGGTTCAGATTCGGGTCGACAAAAAAAAGCAAACCTTTACCCCTCTACAGGTGAAGAGAATGGAAAAGAAAGACAATGAGTACATCCCGATCAAGCTAAACGCTAAATACCAATTCGGTTTGGTGGTGAAAGAGGGGTATTTGAGCTGGTATCGTTACATTAGTCCAGAGGGTGGAGCATACGAAAACTTCAGTATGGACGTATTGATAAAAAAGGATGGAGAAATGCTCATGATCTCCAATCTATTCATAGTTAACCCGGTCAAGAAGTTTCTGGATGATTGTGTCAGTCTCACAAAGAAATTGGATGAGAAAGAATTTACAGGCAAGGACCTTGACAAAATCATCGACTACTACAATGCCTGGATCGAATCTCGAACAGAAACTTTTCAACAAGAGGAAGTAAAAATAGAATCGATTGTCTCTATTGACGGCCTGATGACCAAGGTCAAAGAGGATGAATTGTTGGCTGGAAATGAAGAGTTGCAGGAGATGCTTATGGATGTGAGGTCCAAGAAGAGAGAAGGTAAGCCTGTCCCTGGTTATCTGACTGGAGCTATCAATGATGCCCTGCAAAACCACCCTGATCTGCTGGCGGAATTTAAGTCTATCGTAGAGTAACCTAAATCTTACTGCAGATCAATGCTGAGGTCGAACCATCCGAAAGTGTGGTTGCGAACAAATACACGTTTCCACCCTCCTTCAACCCTGTCAGCTTCCTGATTTTTTCGACGGTCTGGGGGAAATTCCGAACGGTCACATTGGCCTTTCCATCCGGAATGCCCTGCTTAATAAATTTCCTGGAAACAGAACCCACATCCCTTATCTGAAAGGATCGACCCGGAAATTCTTTGATTAGACTCTCTGAAGTATACAGGTGAGAATTTCGATGGAGTTTGACCAATCCGTATTCATGCGCGATGCTATTGTATGCACCTGCCTTAAGAATTGAGGCGTTCGGCTCATAGAGGTATGTTTTGGGTGCCGAAAACTCGGGAAGAGTTTCTTCGTCCCTTCGGAAAAATTCAAGCTTGTCAACCTCTGACCCATGTAGATTGATAGCAATAATCCTGGCCTCCCCTTCCCATGATGGATCAAGCAGGAAAAGCACTTCCTTGCATTCGTTATTGACAGACACTACATGCACCTGACTTACATTGGCCAATTGATTGATGGAGTTTTGGATGTCCACAAGAGGAGAGAGCTTGATCAGAAGTTTTGACCCCCGACTGAGCAATAGCGGGAAGATTCTGTCTAACCTCGGCTGACAGTATTCGATCAAAAAGACTTTCTGATTGTGCTCATCACGACGCGACGGATCAATGAAATACACATCCCCGGGTTGGCTTTCGTGTTCCAAATAACGCTCCGCTTCATCATTGATGACTTCTATGGAATCTTTGCTGAGAACGGAAAAGTTGTGATTGGCTAGCCTGCACAGCTCCTCATTTGGCTCAATGTACCGCGCCTTTTCGAAAACTTGTGATAAGTAAAAAGTATCAACGCCTGATCCACCAGTCAGATCGACAAGTGAACCACCACCTATTATTTGAGACTTGTACTTTGCAGTGGCTTCAGAGGAGCACTGTTCGATAGAGACTCCAATCGGAAACAGCAGACCATTGGTTTGGTACCACTCGGGTAGTTTTTTTTTGGCTTTTTGCCGGGACCGGATTTGCCCGGCAATGAGTTGAAGGTGTAGATCGGTCTTGCCGGAGTATTTGAGAACTAAGTCAGCCGGATCATCATTTTCATGGGTTTTGATAAACACCAGAACCTCCGGCCGACTTAGCTCCTTGATCAAAAGACCAGATTTTTTTCTGCAATGAATTCCGCTATTTGGACTGCATTTGTAGCCGCACCTTTTCTCAGGTTATCAGCTACGATCCAAAGGTTTATTGCATTTTCTTTGGACTCGTCCTCTCTGATTCTTCCGACGAATACCTCATCTTTCTTATGAGCAGTCAAAGGCATTGGATAGACGTTGTTTTGTACGTCATCCTGCAAAATCACTCCCGGAGTGCTAGCGATGATCTCCTTCACCTCTTCCAGGTCATAGGCATTGTCAAACTCTATGTTTACCGCTTCAGAGTGCCCTCCCATCGTTGGGATTCTTACGCAGGTAGCGGAAACTTTTACGTTTTCATCACCCAGGATTTTCACAGTCTCGTTGGTCATTTTCATTTCCTCTTTGGTGTATCCATTGTCCTGGAAGACATCTATATGAGGCAGTACATTCATGTCGATCTTGTGAGGATACACCATGGTCGGCTCCTCGCCTTGTCGCTCAGCCATCATTTGATCAACGGCACCTTTGCCTGATCCAGTAACGGACTGGTAAGTTGAAACCACAACACGATTGATTCCATATTTTTTATGAAGAGGCCCAAGAACCAATACCATCTGGATGGTTGAGCAATTTGGGTTGGCAATGATCCGGTCGTCCATCTTGATCACATCACCATTGATCTCTGGTACGATCAGTTTTTTGGTGGGATCCATTCTCCAGGCAGACGAATTGTCAATCACTATGGTTCCTACCTCGGCAAACTTGGGTCCCCACTCAAGAGAAGTGCTACCACCAGCAGAAAATATAGCTACGTCAGGCTTAGCAGCAACAGCGTCTTCCAGGCCTATCACAGCGTAGGTCTTCCCCTGGTACTCCACCTCCTTGCCCACTGATCGGGCAGACGCTACCAACATCAACTCATCATATTCAAACTTTCTTTCGGCTAATACTTCGAGGATTTCAGAGCCTACCAGGCCCGTGGCACCTACTACTGCTAATTTCATTTTACTGCGTGTTTTAATTATCGGATCGCAAAAGTACCATAAAAGCTACTGGCCTCCTAGCGAGTCGTTTGGGTGGATTTTAAATATCTGTAAAAATCATTGGGTTTGTTAAAATTTCAACATCATTAATGGATTCCTACAAAGAACTAACGATTTACAACTTCCTTATTTTCTCAGAAATTTTTCTGCCCTGATCGTCAATCACCTCTACCAGATAGATACCCGCTGGTAGACCAGATAGATTGATTCGTTGAGCACCTTGATCTAACCTACCCATATGTACCCGCTTTCCGGATATAGAATAAACGCTGAACGTGCGAAAAGCCTTATCTGAAAACTGGACGTAGTCCCGGGTTGGGTTGGGGTATAAAACGGGTGGTGACAATTCTTGCGCAACATCAAGCGTACAATCCCAGACAGTGAGTGGAGAGGTTTCTGAAAAGATGGTTTCGCCATTCTGCGGCGTGATCCTGCATCTAAATTCATATCCATCCTGATCGTACGACACATCCAGGATGAGTAGCGAATCTGTGTTAGTATTCTGATATCGGTCAAGCTCAGTGATGTCCACAAAACCAGACCCCTTATCGATCTGCCATTGATAGCTGAGGTTTTCCCCTCCGGCTTCTACGCCTAAAACATGATTTTCTTGATAACAGGCTTCAGCGGCTTTTGGTTGCTTCACTATGTATGTCTCAGTATAGGATTCACGAAGCAAGAACAATCCATTGGTAATATCAGTTACGGCAATGACTCCACTCGAGAAAAAAGGATAATTGCTCCAGCTGCCGTAAAAGTAGGCTCCCTTGCTTTGAGGGTAGGTGTCAAAAAATGCCTTTTCGCGAAGTTCGCCTTGCGCTACATTCTCCAAATCGAGGATTCGAAGACCTTCCGTGTAGTTTGACTCATAGACCGTGTTTCCGACAACATATAGATTGTGATCGATAGCCATGGTATTATGAATATACTCGCCAATTAGAACGGGGGCGGTTAGGTCTGACACGTCCCAAATTAATGTACGTGTCGGATTTTGGGGATAGAACTCATCGAGCTCGTCATTCAGCAGAAAATATCTGTGGTCTTCAGTCAACCAGCCCTGATGGGTGTACCAGTTGTTTTCGTAAGGTTCTCTTGAAATCACCTCAATGCTATCCTTGGCATTGACATCATATATGGTGAAGGTATCCTCATTAGAAGAAAAACAAATTTCCATTCCCTGGTAGTTGATATCAGGGCCCTGATAGATTACACATTGGACATCATGAACATAGCCGTCACCATCGTAACACGTTTCAAAATTGGGGTCGGCGGGATTTGTGAGATCAAGAATATGGAGACCACCTTTTTGACACTCGGATATCTCATTCGTAGAACCAACCACGTAGGCATAGCCTGATGTCTCGTTGATGGCTATATTATGAGCGTTGCCCAGGCCTCCATAATAGGACGTTTCTCCGAATGTAATCGGAGGATCAGTTACATCACGGAGTTGTGTCAGATCAAAAACCTGAACGCCTTGATCGGCTTCTTCTCCCACCATATATGCATGATTTTGATAGACCTTGACATCACGCCAGCTGCTTTTTCCGGTATCATGAAAGACCTTGGCAGCAAGGGACATGACTTCATTGTGATCTGGCAGGCGCCCAAGCATAATAGGGTTTGATGGATCAGATATGTCGACAAACGAGGTGCCGTTGGCCATGGCTACTAGCACGTATTCCTTATCAGTCATGGGATCTGTCCATCCCCAGATATCATTCAGATAAACTCCTTCATCGGATTCTATAGCCAGAAGTTCCCCTGCAGTAAGATGGGAAATCAAATCAACATTGCGACAAGGGTAATTCCCCGCCATGCCGTCTTCACAGGGGGTCTGCGCAGCGGACTGAAAAGCCATCAAGGCAAGAGAAAGTAAAAAGAGTCGATACATTATTTTCATGAAATAAAATAAAGATAGTCCTTTAGGATATAGCCAAAGGATTTTCATTAGTGATTTGAATCATAACGACAGAAAAAGGGATTTTATATCTTGTTAGCCGGATGCAAATGTCTGGATACTAAGGCAATAATTTAGTATTATTGATAGTGCGAAACTGATCGCAATATGAAAAACCTAACCTATTCCTTTCTTTTTTGCCTTACCTCGTTGACCAGTTTAGGTCAGGTATCCGATGATTTTTCTGATGGCGATTTTGCAGCCAATCCGGCGTGGGTAGGTGATATTTCTGAATTCGAAATAGAGGCCGGCCAGCTCAATTCTATGGGGCCTGAGGCTACGGCCGTCTTGCATCTTGCCACAGCGAATAGTTTAGTAGATAACATCTCCTGGGAATTTCTTATTGACATGCAGTTTGCTCCCTCCGGGAGTAATAAGGTCAGGGTTTATCTGGTGTCTGATGAAAGTGACCTGGAAGGAGCGCTGAACGGTTATTTTATCGAAATTGGCAAATCGGGTGATGATGAGATCAGGCTGTATCGGCAGGACGGTTCAACGACGGATCTTCTTTTTACTGGATTAAGCCAACTGAGCGGAAATGTTTTGATCAGCATTCGTGTAGAAAGAGATGACTTGGGCAACTGGTCAGTATCGTCTGACTCTTCGGGAGGAACGAATTGGGTTTCTGAAGGGGGCATCTTTCAGGATAACACTTACAACATGACCAGCTATTTTGGCTTCGTTGCTTTCCACACTACTACCCGGCGGGACCTATTCTATTTTGACAATGTGCTGATCAGTTCATTGCCTGTTGGGCCTGCGATAGATACGGTATTCATAGAAAGCAGCACCCAGATCAGGGTAGTATTTAATGAAAATGTCGAAGTATCGAGCAGTGAGAACACGGCCAACTATGCTATAAATAATGGTGTTGTGATTGGAGATGCTCAAAGGAATCTGTCAAATCATAACGAAGTGATACTGACCACTACAGAGATTGTCTCAGGAGAATATCAGTTGACAATAATGAACGTACTTGATGAAGACACCGGCACCAGCCCTGCTGTGCCATTGATAGCAAATTTGGAGTACCTACAGTTGGTTGTCTCGGGAATAGAGACGTCAAATGAAACGGAAATCAGGGTAGGTTACAACCAACCAATTGATGCAACTTCTGCTCTTTTGACCTCCAATTACGCAATTGATCAGGGGATTGGTGAACCCTTAGAAATCAACATCGAAGGAGATTCTGTGGCTGTACTCACTTTGACTAATTCATTACAGCAGCTAACGACATACTCTGTGACGATTCAAAATGTTCAAAACAGCGTGCAGAATAGTGAATTAGTTGAGACTTTAGATTTTGATTATGCAGTGCCTTTGCAGGTTGAAAATGTTTCTGTGCGAAGCGAGTTTGAGATAGAATTGGAATTTAATCTGGCACTTGATGAAGCATCTGCGGAGACTACTTCCAATTACCAGATTCCAGGGATTGGCTCACCGGCGATAGTTGATTTGGTTGAAGACACTCTGGTTGTTTTGACATTGGGTCAAAGTCTCTTTGAGGGTGATTTTACTTTGGAGATTTCAGGTGTGGAAGATGCAGCCAACCATCCCATTGCAGCCAACTATGAGCTGGAGTTTAGCTATCTGCCCCTGGCCGTGGATAGTGTGAAGGTGATCTCGACCGAGTCCCTCACAGTATATTTCAATCAGCCTGTTGAGGATGCTTCCGCCATAGTTTCTGAAAATTATTTCTTGGGGGGAGAAATCGGCAATCCGGCTAGTTCATCAGTTGATGTTTCCGATCCTTCGATCGTCCATCTCACCTTAGAAAATACTCTGGTAAATAACGACTATCAACTCTCTGTCAATGGCGTGCGAAACGCTCTCCTTAATTCCACCGCTGATGAACTGATAGTTCCTTTTACCTCTGCTCAACCCACATCCTATCGCCAAATCGTCATCAACGAAATATTCTTTGACCCGTCACCCAGCCAGGGACTGCCGGAGGCTGAGTTTTTAGAGCTTTATAATCGATCGGAAAAAACGATCAATCTGGAGGAATTTGTTATTTCAGGAGGGACTCTGGGAGCCATTTCTATTGCTCCACAAGGTTTCGTCATCCTGACCAATAGTGCTAATGTAGATGCTTATTCTTCCTTCGGCCCGACCATTTCCGTAACGAATTGGAATGCCCTAAACAATACGGGTGAAAGCCTGACATTGTATGATAATCTAGGCAACCTGGTGGACAGCATTACATATCACCCAAGCTGGTACAATGATACCGGCAAGGAAGATGGAGGCTACTCCCTTGAGCAGATCAATCCCGAAATTGCTTGCAACTACTCGGGCAATTGGACTGCCTCAAACCATGAGCTAGGAGGCACTCCCGGCACCAACAATTCCATTTTTGATGATAGTCCGGATCAGTCAGCTCCTCGATTGCTGGGTCTGTCTGTGATTGACTCGGTCACGTTGAGCATTATGTTTTCCGAGCCTATGGATGAGGCTTCAGTCATGACAGCCACGTATTCTTTACTTCCTTCACTGACGATCGGTGAAGTAGAACTTGTTGCCCCAGGCCTTGATCGGGCAAGTGTGCATCCGGAGCAAGAGCTGGTCAGTGGCACTCATTATGAACTGACAATTTCGGGTGCTGGTGACTGTGCCGGCAATACTATGGAATCGGAAAGTTGGTCTTTCTATTATGATGTGCTGCCTCCAGAGCTGGTATATGTCAATACTCTCTCTGAGCATGAACTGGAACTGGTTTTTGACGAGCCAGTAGGTTCTGGGTCTCTGGGGGAAGAGAATTTTACGCTGAATGGGATAGGTGCAGCAATTGATTTGGAAAGCGATGGCCATGTGGTTTTAGTGGAGTTTGAGTCGCCATTTCAAGAAAATCAGTCCTATTCTTTAAATATTTCTTCCTTAGCCGATACGTTGGGTAACTCACTGGCAGAAACTGTTCAATATGATTTCTCTTATGAATATGGTGTCGATACGGTGCTCGTGATGAGTCCAAGTCATATTCGCCTCGTATATCAGCGACCGGTCGACGAGCTTTCTGCACTCCGCAGCACGAACTATGTAGTGAATAACGGGGTGGGTTCGCCTGTGCATTCTTTTATGACTGATAATAGTGACTCCCTGGTCAATCTTATTTTTCAAAATGAGTTTCCTGAAAATAAGATGCTCAGCATCACAGCTCGTGATATTTTTGACCTCCAGGGAAAACGAATGTCAACTCCGGCGAGATCTTTTGTGTTGGATACCGCACCTCCCAAGCTCGATTCGCTCATAGTGACTTCTTCTCAGTCCATAGAACTACACTACAATGAAGCCGTAAGCAGGGCTTCAGCCGAAGCACGGGAAAACTACGAATACAATGATATTTATCCTGAGTCGGCACAACTGGTCAGCAGTAACCAGGTTCGTCTCAGTTTTGAAGACATTTTCGAAGAAGAAAAAGAATACGAGCTGGCGATCAGTAGTCAGGTCGACCTTTGGGGCAACAGGCTAAATTCCAGAATCAAGGAAGCATTTGTTTATGATCAAACCCCGCCAAAACTCGACAGTGCGTGGGTGGCTGGTCCTACAGAAACAGTGCTTTTGGTTCATGAGCCGTTGGATACGGCTTCAGCCAAAATTGTAACGAATTACGATCTTGAATCAGTGGGTCAGCCTACTAGCGTCCATGTCAATCCTGAATTTCCTAAGCAGGCGACTCTCGAGTTTTCCAGCCCAATACCTGAACAAGAACTCGAAATAACAGCTATTGGTCTGATGGACACGCGAGGAAATGTTATTGAGGAGGCTGCTTCGAAAGTGGTGGATTATTCGACACTAAGACTAGGTCATGTATGGGCCTCTTCACCCAATATCTTATCCGTTTCTTTTAACAAGGAACTAGGAGATGGAGTGGCGGAAAATTCCTTTCAATATTGGATTGGTGAATCCCTGGCCGATAATATTCAGTTTGAAGGTAGGCATGGTACACTCACATTCGACATTTCGTTTGACCAGGATTCTATCTACCAATTGTCCGTTGAGTCGACAGGTAATCATACTCTTGCAATCACGAGCTACCCTTTCCAGTTTGCCCCAAAATTCAAGCATGCCCTGATCACTAATTCTGAGACGATTGAGTTGCACTTTAATCAGCATCTGAATCAAAATGAGGTGTTGAATGTAAGTCAGTTTTCCGTTACCCCAAGTGTTGGGTCACCGCAATCAGCGATCATCAGTCAAGAGAATCCTACAACCGTCCGTCTGATATTCAATGGCAGTCTCGAGCCTAACGTCGTGTATTCGGTTTCATGGTCTGGGCTTACTAATGAATTTGGAAATTTATTACCTGACTATTCCACTGAGCTTATTTGGGATCAGCAGTCACCTTCAGTCGATTCTGTAGAAGTGTTGAATGATCACACGGTGTGGATACAATTTTCAGAAATTCTGGAAGCAGAGTCGGCGGAGTTTTTGGGATATTATGAATTGGTGGGAGTTGGACAGCCTGTTTCAGTAGGATATTCTGAATCGGACTTGTCAGTATTGGTTGAATTTTCTCAGCCATTCACAAAGGGGGCATCCTATCAATTGATACTTCGGAACCTACGAGACATGTCCGGCAATGTACAAGATTCATTGATCGTCACATTCGAGTATCAGGCACCATATGCTCCACAATATTTGGACTTGATCATCACCGAAATCATGGCTGATCCACTTGAAGATCAATCGGAGTTTTTTGAAGTATACAATGCGAGCCAAGAGTATATTGAACTGAAAGGCCTGACCTTCAAAGACGGCACCTCGGAAACTATGATTCTGGGAGGGGCAATTGAGCCAGGCCAATATTTGGTTTTTGCGAAGGATGAGGAGCTTGTCTCTGCTGAGAATTTCGGCCGGCTGTCTTCATGGTTGTCACTCAATAACGCAGGAGAAACGCTATCACTACTTAATGGTGAAAATTTGATTTTCTCGACTTCATATAGTGATGCCTGGTATAAGAGCTCTGATAAGGAAGAAGGTGGACATTCTCTCGAAATGATCGATGTGACGAATCCCTGTGGCGAATTGAGGAACTGGACGGGTTCGGTCGAGATAGGAGGAACTCCGGGCAGTCCCAACTCTGTCCAAAGTTCTAACCCGGATAACTTTGGCCCCAAACTGCTTTCAGCCTATCTGCAAGACAAAAGCGCACTTCAGCTGACTTTTGACGAGAAACTCCGGCCAGCCAGCTCCTGGGAAGAGAAGCTCAACTTCTCTCCAGAGTTGATAATGGAATCTGCTGTCAGCAATGATCCAAATAATGATCTCATCACGGCGAATTTTTCTGAGGCCCTTGAGAGTAAAATAGAATATACCATCGAGATTGTAGACGTACACGACTGTGTCGGCAATAATATTTCCAATCAAAACAATCCCGCCACATTTGTCCTTCCCGAATCAGCCAACAGCCTCGATATCATTATCAATGAAATACTTTTCAATCCACGGAGTGGTGGAGTGGATTTTGTGGAAATCTACAATCATTCTGATAAGACCATAGATTTAAATGGGTGGTATCTGGGCGATAAGTTGACAGAGTTAAAGACCCTGTCCCTTGATCCTTTGCACATTAGTCCCGGCGAATACCTTGTCCTGACCCCAGACTCTGAGATTCTTTCAGCGGACTACCCTCTGGGTAATGCTGAGGTCTATTTTGAAATGAATGGATTTCCGAGTTTCAATGATGACGAAGATTCTGTCTTGCTGCTGGATTCGGATAAGAGGATAATCGATTACACCTGGTACAGCGATGATTACCACTTTGAACTTCTCGACGATGATGAGGGCGTTTCGCTGGAGCGAATCGGATTTGACGTGCCCTCAGATGACCCGGAGAGCTGGCAGTCGGCAGCGAGTACCGTGGGTTTTGCTACGCCGGGGCTACCCAATTCCCAAACAAAAGGAGAAACTGTAAGTGAAGGGGCCATCAGCATTGAGCCCAAGGTCTTTTTTCCTGACAACACTGGCTTTAGTGACTATACTACCATATCCTATGAGCTCGGATGGGTAGGTAGCATCGCCAATGTACGGATATTCACGAGCGCTGGTCAGCCTGTTAAGACACTGGCAAGCAATGAGCTGCTATCCTCCAGAGGCTTTTTTACCTGGGATGGTACGACTGATTCAGGCAGTCGGGCATCGATTGGTTATTTTGTGGTCTGGTTTGAAATATTCGAGCCTGGGGGTAGCAAACGAGTGTATAAAGAAACGGTGGTACTCGGTACTCGATTTTGATGGAAATACGGAAATATACTTTTAAAGAATTGACCAATGAATTGCTGTATGCAATCATCAAACTACGTGTCGATGTATTCGTGGTTGAGCAAAATTGTGCCTATGCCGAGCTTGATGATAAGGATCAGGAGTCGATGCACTACCTTGGGCTGGTCGAAGGTCGGGTTGTGGCCTACCTCAGGGCGTACGTACCAGCTGCAGATACCGCCGCTATTGGCAGGATAGTTACCAGAAGCGAACATCGATCCCAGGGACATTCTGCGCAATTGATTAAGAATGCGATGAATGAAATTTCGCAGGATAATGACATCAGCAAAATCTATCTTCAGGCTCAGGAGCACCTGGTTCCCTACTATTCCAAATTTGGGTTCAATCCCGTATCTGATGCGTACGATTGGGACGGCATTCCCCATGTAGATATGGAATGTCAGATTCAATCATAATTCGATGCTCAATTTCTTTTTTTAGTAGAAATTTGCGAACTCTGCTCATACAGCACCAAAAATGATGAATGCATATTTAGACAACTCTGCTACTACTCCTGTCGACCCTGAGGTTTTGGAGGCGATGATGCCCTACTTTGTAGAAAACTTCGGAAACCCTTCATCGATCCATTCTCACGGACGAAAGGCCCGGTCGACTGTAGAAAAGTCAAGGAAGAAAATAGCTGATTTGCTAAACACCTCACCAGCGGAAATCTTCTTTACTTCCGGAGGCACGGAGGCCGACAATACCGCCATTTGCTCTTCTATAGAATCGCTCGGTAAGAAAACGGCTGTCACTTCTAAGCTTGAGCATCACGCGGTACTGCATTCCCTGGAGCAATTGGAAAAAAAAGGCACCATTGACCTAAAGTATGTCGATATTGACGAAACAGGTTCAATTGACCTCTCTCATTTGGAAAAGTTGGTGTCAGGGTCGTCATCACCGTTTGTGAGTCTGATGCATGTCAACAACGAAATCGGAAATATCAATGACATAGAGCGTATCGGTGAAATCTGTCAGGGTGCTGGAGCACTTTACCATTCAGATACCGTTCAGAGCATGGGAAAGCTACCCCATGACCTTCAAAATCTAAAGGTGGATTTTATCATTGGATCTGCTCACAAATTTCACGGTCCTAAGGGAGTGGGATTCATCTATATCAATCATGGAAACAAGATAACGCCTCTGATCCACGGAGGGTCTCAGGAGCGAAACATGCGGGGAGGTACCGAAAATGTAGCAGGTATCGTAGGTCTTGCTACTGCCCTGGAGGTTTCTTATCGTGATATGGACAAAAACCGCAAGCACATAGAGGACTTGAAAACCACCATGATTGATCTGTTGAAGGAAAAAGTGGTGGGTATAGGTTTTAACGGCCTGTCTGATCAACTAGACAAAAGTGTGTATTCCGTGCTCAATGTCAGTGTACCAGAGTCAGAAGAAAACGACATGCTCTTGTTCAATCTTGACATCAAAGGCATTTGTGCGTCTGGAGGCAGTGCCTGCACAAGTGGTTCGCCGGTTGGCTCACATGTCTTGTCTTCGCTCGATATAGATCCCAATCGAGGAGCAATTCGCTTTTCCTTTTCAAAGTACAATTCGCTTGAAGAAATCCGATATACTGTAGACACGCTTGCCGGGCTGGTAAACCCTAAAGGTTAGTCCCTGGCAAGGTCACAGACACAATCAATCCATTTGGGGTCGATATTGAGGCTGGGCACTAAGTCCCATTGCTCACCTCCGGCTTCTATGAATTCTTCTTTGTAGGTTTCCCCAACTTCCAGTGTGGTCTCCAAACAGTCGGCTACAAATGCAGGTGAAAAGGCCAGAACTTTTTTAGTCCCCTTGGAAGCCAATTCTTGTAGGACATCTTCGGTGTAGGGTTGGATCCAGGGATCCTTGCCCAGCCTGGATTGGAATGCGGTGGTGATTTGATCCTCTTTGAGTCCAAGTTTTTTGGCAATCAGACGAGTGGTTTCGAAGCATTGTGCCCGATAGCAGTAGCGGTTTTCATTTTGACATGTATTGCAGCAATTTCCAAGAGAACATTGAGAGATGCCTGCTTTGAATATTTGTCTCTCAGGCAATCCGTGGTAGCTAAAGACGAAATGGTCGTACTCGGAGCTGTCCATAAATGACTTGGCCTGATTGACGATAGTATCCAGAAACTTCTCATTGTCATAGAACTGTGATACAAATTCCATCTTAGGAATGACCTGCCATTCCTTGACAATTTCCATGACCTTATCGGCCACAGAGCCAGTAGTGGCTGAAGCATATTGAGGAAATAAAGGCAATACCCGGATAGACTCTACATTTTTCAGTTCTTCCAGGGCATTTTGTATCGAAGGACTCTGGTACCTCATGCCCAGTACCACATGATAATCGGTTCCAAGTTTCTTTTGTACCTCTTGAGTCAAATCCTCCCCATAAAACTTGAGAGGGGAACCACGATCCTCCCAAAGCTTTTGGTATTCCTTAGCTGACTTTGGTCCTCGAAAGGGAGCGATAATCAAATTGACCAAAAGCCATCGGGAAACGAATGGGATATCAATAACCCGCTTGTCCATGAGAAACTCTCGGAGATAGCGTCTTACTGAGGAAGTAGATGGATCGTCGGGGGTGCCGAGGTTGACGAGAAGTATGCCTTTTTTACTCATAATTCTAAAAAGGCAAATCTAATAATAGAAGTGCACCCGATATAAAAAAAGAGCTCCAGAAGCAGTGTTCTGGAGCCAGCAGCATTTTGAGAAAAATTAATTATTATGTAGGATCAAACTTAACGGAGGCTGTTTTTCAGAAGTTGCCAAAAACCTTCAAATTCCTGCCAAACGCCTGATAATTGAAATATTCGCAATAAATACGTTCGCTTATTATAAAATTTTCATCAAAAAAGAGTTTCAATTATAATTCCCAATTTTTCGATTATGACTTAATTCCGAGTTTTTACTAACAATTGTTTGGAAGGGCCTGAGGGGTTGAATCTTCTATTTTTGAAGAGTACAAAGAACTTGTGGTGAAACTCTCAGAAACGACTGGTAAAATCTTGGTGTTTCCTGAGAGATTATCCGATGTAGTATTTATCAGACTTTTCCGAGTATAGGATATAGATAGAACATAAAAAAAGGGAGCTGACTTTCGCCTCTCCCTGTCATTTTTGCTCCTCCTCTTGGGCTCGAACCAAGGACCCTTTGATTAACAGTCAAATGCTCTAACCAACTGAGCTAAGGAGGAATTCCTATACCCCAAAAATTTGGGATTGCAATATTAGCTGCTTCCCTATTAATCTCCAATGAAGTATAGAAAAAAAGATTTCATGAATTACAACTCATTTTGAATTGTCAGACAAGATTTTCATCAATCATATTTCAAATCAAGACACATTGACATGAATTTTGTGATAATAGAGAGAAATGCAGACAATGTGACGGAATTGTTCGCATGGCATGATCTTTACTATAGCTGTGGCAAATGATTGTTAAACTAAAAAACTTAAAATAATGTCTCTTATTAAATACAACCCAAGAAGGTACGCAACACAAGGTGTAAGCAGAATCTTCGATGATTTGTTCAACGACAAATTCTTTAACAGCGACTGGACTGGTGACAACTCGTTCGTTCCTCAAGTGGATGTGTCGGAAACAGAAAAAGCATTTGAGCTTCAGTTTGCCGTACCGGGACTTGACAAGAAGGATCTGAACATTGACCTAAATGATGGAGTCTTAACAGTCTCTGGTGAACGCAAATTTGAAAACGAAACCAAGGAGAAAAATTACCACTCTGTGGAAACAAAATATGGAAGCTTCAAGAGATCGTTTCAATTGCCTGACAATGTAGATACCGAAAAAGTACAGGCCAACTATGAGGCCGGGATATTGAAAGTCGAAATTCCAAAAGACGAAAAGAAAATCCTGAAAAGAACAATAGCAGTAAAGTAAGTTGAGTTTAGGAGCCTCGGTATTGTGCCGGGGCTTTTTTGTTAAATATTGTTAAGCAACAAATCGCTAAGCAATTTTGAATCGTAATTTGTCATTGATCGTTTGTGAATTATAAAAGCATGAGAAAATGAGTAAGAAACAATTTGTACTAGGAATCATGTTCGCCTCTATGCTTGGAGGCGTCGTATCTGTGGGCACCTACCAGTTGATGGTGGATGAACCCGAAACCGTAATAATAAAACAAGAACCACAGCCTGTAAGGCTATCAAATACCTATTCAGCGGCCGTACCGGTAGAAATGAATTTTGTCGATGCGGCCAAGACAGTCACACCGGGTGTCGTACATATCCGTAGCACCGTGAAGAGTGCCGTATCATCCAACAACCCATTTGACGATTACTTTAGAGAATTTTTTGGTGACCCGAGAAGGAGTCCTCGTCAGAGGGAATCTGTCGGGACAGGCAGCGGTGTGATCATTAGTCATGACGGCTTTATTGTTACCAATAACCATGTAGTGGACAATGCTACGGACGTTGAAATTCTCTTGAACGACAATAGGACGTTTAAAGCGGAGATCATAGGTACAGATCCCACAACTGATTTGGCCTTATTAAAGATTGAAGAAAAAAATCTTCCAACTGTTCAATTTGGAAACTCCGATAAGGTGCAGGTGGGAGAATGGGTGCTGGCCGTAGGAAACCCATTCGAGTTTCGATCAACAGTGACGGCTGGTATCATCAGCGCCAAGGCTCGAAATATCAACATATTGCGAGATAGAAACGGTTATGCGATAGAGTCCTTTTTACAGACGGATGCTGCGGTGAATCCCGGCAACTCTGGCGGGGCTCTTGTGAATTTGAAAGGGGAATTGATCGGAATCAATACAGCCATAGCAACACCTACCGGAACGTACGCGGGTTACTCGTTTGCGGTGCCATCCACTTTGGTGAAAAAGGTGGTGGCGGACCTAAAGGAATATGGAGTAGTGCAGCGGGCACTCTTGGGAATCAACATACGAGATGTCAATGCCCAATTGGCTGAGGACGAAGACCTGGAAGTCCTGGAGGGAGTTTACATCATGGGAGTAAATCCTGAAAGTGGGGCTTTTGACGCAGGTCTCGAAAAGGGTGACGTGATCATAGCCATCAACGGTCAGGAAGTGAAAAAGACCGCTGAACTGCAGGAAAAAATTGCACTCAACCGACCCGGTGACAAAGTGCTGGTGACCTTTATCAGGAATGGAAAGGAAAAATCAGTAACGGCGACATTGAAAAATACATTGGGCACGACCAAGGCGATTGCCAAAACGAATAACAGCATAGTGATCCAGGGTGCGACCTTTGAGGATGTATCCAAGGAAGAAGCCGGGAAGCTTGGGATCGAAGGAGGTACGAAGATCGTAGTACTCGAAAAAGGAAAGTGGAGAGATGCTGGGATTAAAGAAGGTTTTATCATCACCGGTATTGATCGCAGGCCGATACTCAATGTCGAGGATTTGTCACGATCTCTGACTCGCTCGCCTGACGGATCGGGTATCCTTGTAGAGGGCATTTATGAAGACGGATTGAAAGCCTACTATGGCATAGGCTGGTAAAAATATTGTGAGCAAATGCAAAGCCTCCCGGAGTGATTCGGGAGGCTTTTTTTATGCCATGGATTTTATACATTTGAGGAAAGCACATTACTCAAAAAACCCAAAAATGAAAGATTCATATCAAATAGCCGGTACACTAAAAAATCTCGGTATAGAAGACCACAATGTGGGCACGTATTGTGGAACAAAATCTTTTGAATCGAGTGAACATATTGATTCCGAATCCCCTGTAGACGGCCAGGTGATAGGCTCCGTAAGCCTTACCTCTGATGACCAATACGATCAGGTTATTTCCACTACTCAGGCTGCATTCAAAGAATGGAGACTCCTGCCCGCACCAAAACGAGGAGAGGTGGTAAGGCAGCTTGGAATAGCGCTACGGGAGAAGAAAGATGATCTGGGCAAGTTAGTTTCCTATGAGATGGGTAAGTCCTTGCAGGAGGGGTTGGGCGAAGTGCAGGAGATGATTGACATATGCGATTTTGCTGTTGGGATTTCTCGTCAGCTCCATGGACTCACAATGCACTCAGAGAGGCCAAACCACAGAATGTACGAGCAGTACCATCCGCTAGGAGTGGTGGGTATCATTTCGGCATTTAATTTTCCTGTAGCAGTCTGGTCCTGGAATGCAGCCATAGCCTGGGTATGCGGAGATGTATGCGTGTGGAAGCCCAGTGAGAAAACGCCGTTGACGGCAATCGCCTGCCAAAAAATAACCAATGAAGTATTCTCTAAAAATGGAGTACCTGATGGGGTGAGTAGCCTAGTGATAGGTGACGCTTCGATCGGTCAAAATATGGCCAATGATTCAAGAATTCCTTTGGTCTCAGCCACTGGTTCTACCAGAATGGGAAAGTCTGTGGGAGAAGCCGTGGGCAAAAGGTTGGGTCGGGCACTACTTGAATTGGGAGGTAACAACGCCATCATTATTTCTGACAAAGCAGATCTGGAAATGTCTCTCGTGGGAGCGGTGTTTGGTGCTGTTGGAACGTGTGGCCAGAGATGCACATCCACCAGAAGATTGATCATTCACGAATCAATCTTTGAAGAAGTCAAAGAAAAACTGAAAAACGCCTATACTCAACTCAAAATCGGTAACCCATTGAATGAGTCCAATCATGTGGGTCCGCTGATAGATCAAGCGGCGGTGGATATGTACTTATCAGCCCTGGAGGAATTGAAAAAAGAAGGCGGGCAGTCGATTGTCGAGGGTGGAATTTTGGAAGGAGATGAATACACCTCAAAGTGCTATGTTAAGCCAGCCATCTATGAAGTGAAAAATGAGTTTGAGGTTGTGCAGACTGAGACCTTTGCCCCGATCCTTTATTTGATCAAATACCAAAACATTGAAGAAGCCATTTCCATGCAAAATGGAGTAGCGCAGGGATTGTCCTCGGCGATCATGACCAGGGATATGAGAGAGTCCGAATTGTTTCTGTCGCATGCCGGTTCGGACTGTGGCATAGCCAATGTCAACATCGGAACGTCCGGGGCAGAAATAGGCGGTGCCTTTGGTGGTGAGAAAGAAACCGGAGGAGGGCGTGAGTCAGGATCGGATGCCTGGAAGGTGTATATGCGACGGCAAACCAATACCATAAATTATGGTACTGATCTGCCGCTGGCACAGGGAATTAAATTTGAAATTTAATGATCAACCTTGAGTACTAATCAGGATTAAGCTCGCAATGAACAATCCGATGTACCAAAGAAACTCTTTCGAGGTAAGGATTCTTAACACTTTCATAGCTGGGAATGTTTGATTTATACACTAAAGATACAAAATCAAAACGCCGTTGTAAATGATTGTGTATAAATACTTTACTAAACTTTCTTTGCCCCCTCGATAATCTTCTCAACCACTTCGGGGTTCAAGAGTGTCGAAGTATCGCCTAAACTTGAAGTATCGCTTTCAGCAACCTTCCTCAAAATTCGTCGCATAATTTTTCCTGAACGTGTTTTGGGGAGTCCGGGTACGATCTGAATTTTATCCGGCTTAGCGATCGGCCCAATGATTTTATTGACCGTAGAGCGAATTTCGTTTTTGAGGTTCTCCTCAGTTCGGTTTGACATGTCGCAGATCACATAAGCATAGATGCCCTGTCCCTTGATCTCATGAGGATAGCCTACCACTGCAGATTCTATCACCATAGGGTGTTCGTTGATGGCGTTTTCTACCTCAGCGGTTCCCATTCTGTGACCCGAAACGTTGATCACATCATCGACACGTCCAAGGATTCTATAGTAACCGTCTTCGTCCCTTTTACAACCATCGCCAGTGAAGTACATTCCTTTATAAGTAGCGAAGTAGGTTTGTCTACAACGCTCATGATCTCCGTAGGTAGTGCGGAGCATTGAGGGCCACGGGTATTTAATACAGAGGTTTCCTTCTACCCCATTACCCTTCAGTTCATTTCCTTCCGCATCCACGATCACGGGCCTGATACCCGGCAGAGGCAACGTGGCGTATGCAGGTTTCGTAGGTGTGTGACCTGCTAAAGGAGAAATCAGAATCCCTCCGGTTTCTGTTTGCCACCAGGTATCGACGATCGGACATTTTCCTTTTCCTATATGGTCATGGTACCAGTGCCAAGCTTCTTCATTGATGGGCTCTCCTACCGTACCCAATACTTTTAGGGAATCCAGCTTGTACGGTTCGACCGGTTCCAGGCCATAGGCCTCCAAAGCCCGTATCGCTGTAGGCGCAGTGTAAAACTGATTGACTTTGTATTTGTCCACCACTGCCCAGAATCTTCCTGGATCAGGGAAAGTCGGCACTCCCTCAAACATGATGGAAGTTGCCCCGGCCAAAAGCGGGCCATAGACTATATAAGAGTGACCCGTAATCCAGCCGACATCAGCAGTACACCAGTAGATATCGTCGTTGTTATATTGGAAAACATTGGTGAAAGAGAAATGGGTATAAACCATGTAGCCTCCTGTGGTATGCACCACTCCTTTGGGTTTTCCAGTAGACCCGGAGGTATAAAGGATAAACAACATATCCTCAGAATCCATTTCTTCAGCTTTGTGATTAGAGTCTGCTTTGGCAGTTTCTTCATGCCACCAAAGATCCCGCCCCGGCTTCATGGTCACCTCGGTTTTCGTTCTTTCTACGACGATAACTTTTTCAATAGAGGGGGTGTTTTCAATAGCCTCGTCGACCACTGCCTTGACAGGAATGGTTTTGGCACCTCTAAAATTGCCATCTGAGGTCAGTACCATCTTGGCTTTACAGTCAATGATTCGATCCGCCAGCGCGTTAGATGAAAACCCCGCAAATACTACTGAGTGTACAGCTCCGATACGCGCGCAAGCCAACATAGAAATGGCGGCCTCAGGAATCATCGGCATGTAGATGATCACACGATCACCTTTTTCGATTCCATTATTTTTCAGGACGTTAGAGAATTCACAGACTCTTTCGTGAAGCTGTTTATAGGTCAGTGTAATTCCTTCTTCATTTGGGTCGTTGGGTTCCCAGATGATGGCTGGCTTGTCGCCTAGTGTGTAGAGGTGACGATCCAGGATGTTTTCGGTGATGTTGAGCTTACCATTGATGAACCATTTAACCTCAGGTTTTTCAAAATCCCACTCTACTACCTTATCCCATTTCTTGCGCCAAAAAAACTGATTGGCGACACGCTCCCAGTAGGTTTCAGGGTTGGCTACGCTCTTTTCATAGGACAGAAAGTATTCACTAAGATTCTCAATCTTCTGGATCATAACAGGATATAATTTAGTCGAAGGATTAAAGTTAATTTTTTAATCCATTCGACAAATACCCCGTGCTCAAATTGGTCTCAAAAATTAGACAAAGGGTCTATTTATGTAACAGGAACTATCGGGTAACCCCAATGGCAAAATCCGGCATAGACTGTGGGATTACAACGGTAGGAGATTGTTTTCCATTGGTTAGCTGTTTCACCCGCTCTGCGATGTAGGCATCCAAAGCTTTGATGGTGATGCTGCCATTGCCAAACAAATCCGCTTTGCCGCTCAGGCCTTCCAGTAACGCCTCGGTAAAGGCACCGTTGCCCCACGACGGATCTTCGAGGGAGAATTGTTTGCCGGTAGAGGAGGTAAACACCACCGCACCGCTTTCCACATCCGATAGCTCATTGACCAGGGAGTTTACGTCGGGAGCTGCCCGACGGCCGCCCATCACATCTCCGGAATGACACGCATCTACAAACATCACCACCTTACCCGGACAATAGGATGCCGTGTATTTGAGTTCGTCAAACTTGAGGCAGGTTCTGCGCATGTTCTCCATGTCCGCATTGTTGGGCAGGTAGTAGAAGGTACCATAGTTGTCGTTTACTCCATGACCGGCAATGAAGACCATGGCCAGATCCCTGGAGGTAGTAGATCTTTGGAGCCAATCCAGTCCATCCAGGATGTCATCCTTTGTGGCATTTCCATCGGTGAGCAATCTGACCTCCACTTTTTTATACAGTCCACCTTCCTGGTTCTTTATAGAATTGGCAAAATCCGATGCATCGGTGGCTGCATACTTTAGATCGTACTCGTCTTTTTGATAGTCACTGACACCAATGCTAAGCACGTACAAAGACGGCTTGAGCAGATTGGCAGTGGGTGTTACCTGGCCTTTGTATTTTACTTTGATAGAAGCAGGTACGCTCCATCCGTGTTGGTTTTCTGCCAATACCTGGATCGTTACGTCTTTGTGCGGTATGGTGATAGACTTGGTCTGGGTGCTGCCTACTGCGACAAACCCGCGCTCGTTTTCAACCGGGCGGCCATCGATCAGAAATTTCATGTTGGTGATGGGCTCTCCATTAGGAGATTTTGCGGTGTACTCGACAGTGACCACCTCTGTGGTAGTTTCATAGTTATTGTATGGATTTACGATTTTCACAACCGGTGGCAGTATGTCCATGATGTTCGTTTCGTTGTGCTGACGATTGTTCATCATGTTGGCCATCCGTATTGCTTCGGCCTCATCACGTGTGGAGAGCACCAGGTCGATCACATCCGGACGGTAGTATTTGTTTCTAAACTTAGAGGCCGGATAGAAATGCGCTTCCTCGCTCGCACCGCTGTTTACGTGCCAGCCGATGTATTCTTCAGCACCGGGCGAACAGTCATAGTAGCCGGATGGTGTCCACAATACCCACTTTTTTGTATTGGGGTGGATGTAATAGGAAAGAATGTTTTTGCCACTTTCCAGGGCGTACCACCGAATGGTTCCGTCACCCAGCGCGGCGATGATTACCTTGTCATTGCCTGTGATGTTATTGGCCCAAACGGTGCCCGGCGCAGGGGTCTTCCACATTTTGTTGCCGCTTTTATCAGCCAGGTACAAATTCCAGTCCGCACCAAGAGACGCATAAAATCCCGTGCTTGATATATCAGCGCTTCGGCAGATTTCACCGTCTTTCAGCACATCAGAGTCTGTACCGTTAAACTCCGGGTTTGGGGCATAGTAGTTTTGCCAATTCGTGATTTCCAGCCCATTTTTTTTGACAGTATAGGAAGCAAGAGGCACATTGGTACGGAAACTTCTTTCTTCTACGTTGAAGCTATACTGATAGCCATCAAAACTCGTGGCGGTAAACTGAGATCCATCCTCATTGACTCGCAAGTGGGATCGGTCAGCGGTTCTGTATGAGTACAATTCACCCATTTTTTCGTAGATGACGGTGCCATCGGTTTTGATCCGACCAAAAGAGGGAGAGGTCGTCACGTATGCGATAGATCCGTCGGACAATGGTTTGACATCCGTGGCGGTATTACCATCCCCTACCCATACATCGTTGTACTCTCCCCGACCGGCAAATTGCCAGATTCTGATACCAGTTCGGCTTTTTCCTGCGATCCTCTGATCATAGTACCCAAGCCCAAGCAGGTAGTTGCCGTTAGGTGAAAATGCAAGCTTGTTGATTCTTTGCTTTTTCTCCGAGGCGTTGTAGTTGCTGGGCTTGTATAGCACTTTCAGGCTTTTGGCGTCTCGTACCTCCAGCGCGGCACTGTTTTTATACCCCACAGCTATTTTGGTGCCATCCGGCGAAAAGGCTACACTAAAGATTGGGCCCTGCACATCTGTTGTTTCCTTATCGAGATTGAAATTGCTGTCATAGATCTGCAATTGTTCGTCATACGTTGCCACGGCCATTCGGCCATTTCGGTCAAAAACAATATTCTGTACGATCTTGGAGTGGTCGTCTACTGTCTTGTACAGGTACATGTCGTATTTGCTGTTGATCTTATAGATCTGAATGCCATGTCCGCAGCATTGGGCTACTGCCAGATATTGTCCGTCGGGTGTAAACTCCAGGTCATGCACCGTGCCTTTGGGTTCGATGAACCGCTTGATCATCGATCCGGTGGTCAGATCATATATGTAGATACTGTATTCATCATCGGTCCAGCCGCCCAAGGCCACCAGTTGGCCATTGGGAGAGATGGCACCCGCATAGAGCTTACCGTCATTTCCTTCCCCGATAGGAATCCTGAAAGTCTTGATAAACTCACCGGTGTACAAATCCCACAGTTTTGCCGACTTGTCCGTGCTGGCCGTGAGCAGATACTGACCATTGGCATCAAACCGATAGATGGACGCTGTGTGCATGGCCGTGCTCAGCTTGAGCACCGGTTCGGCTATTTGTCCGGATAAATTTGTAAATAGAAAGAATAACAGAAGCGTTAAGACTGACTTATGCATAATAATTAATTTTTGAAACTGCTGAGGACAGGCGGGACATCAAATATCTGGAATTTCAATCTTCGATCCAAAAAGAAGGAGTTCCAATCGATGTTAAATAATTGTCATACAACATGGAAGGTCATGGTGCCAACTCTTTATTAGCTTTGCGCAAAATTCAGATCATGGACGAGAGATACATGCAGCGGGGCGTATCGGCCTCTAAAGAAGACGTTCACAACGCCATCAAAAATATTGATAAGGGCCTATTTCCCCGAGCCTTTTGTAAGATCGTCCCGGATCTATTGGGAGGGGATGAAGCCTATTGCAACATCATGCATGCAGATGGGGCCGGCACCAAATCGTCCCTGGCCTATATGTATTGGAAAGAAACCGGTGACCTGTCCGTATGGAAAGGCATAGCTCAGGATGCCGTAATCATGAACACCGATGACCTCCTATGCGTTGGGGCGGTTGACAATATTCTGCTTTCTTCGACGATCGGCCGAAACAAAAACCTGATCCCGGGGGAAGTGTTGACTGCCTTGATCGAAGGGACGGAGGAAGTGCTGCAGATGCTCCGTGACAATGGAGTGGACATTCGCTCTACAGGGGGTGAAACAGCGGATCTTGGGGACTTGGTACGGACGGTGGTCGTGGACAGCACCGTGATTGGACGCATGAAAAGAGCGGACGTGATCACCAATGAAGAAATCCAGGCCGGTGATGTGATTGTGGGCTTGGCCTCGTATGGTCAGGCCAGCTACGAGTCTGAGTACAATGGTGGTATGGGCAGCAATGGCCTCACCTCTGCCCGTCATGATGTGTTCAACAAAATCTACAAAGACAAATACCCTGAGTGCTACGACCCGGCCGTACCTGACGAGCTGGTTTACTCCGGCTCAAAGAAATTGACAGACTCGGTAGAGGGATCACCCCTCGATGCAGGTAAATTGGTTTTGTCTCCTACTCGTACTTATGCCCCGATCATCAAGAAGATTTTTGATGAGGGCCTTAGGTCGCAAATCCACGGCATGGTACACTGTAGTGGGGGAGCACAGACTAAAGTGCTTCACTTTGTCGATAAGGTTCATGTCATCAAAGACAATCTGTTTGAGGTTCCACCGCTGTTTAAACTCATCCAAGAGGAGAGCGGTACGGCCTGGAAGGAGATGTACAAGGTTTTCAACATGGGCCACAGAATGGAACTCTACGTGCCGGGAGCGATCGCCGATAAGATCATTGGGATTTCGGAATCCTTCGGGGTGGAAGCACAGGTAATCGGTAGAGTCGAATCGTCCAAAACCACTGAAGCAACTATTAGGACAGAGCACGGTGAGTTTGAGTATATGAAATAGTTTTTCATATATTAGGGGCCATGAAACACCTAAGCCTACCTTTGCTCCCCTTTGCGAGGAGCTTTAGCCAAGGATAAATAGTCTTACATCGAGTTTAGAAGTTGAAATATTGGTATTTTTAATTCCAATCAACTGAAAAGCACCATGGGCCAAATCGTCTACCTAAAGAAAAGAGGCAAGGATATCATTCATTCGGATCTACGTGAGACCAAGGACACAGAGATGGTCGCCATCGTCAACACCGAGACCGACCGTATAGTTGAAGCCGGTGAACCATTTAGAATCATCGTGGATGTATCCGGTTCGTTCACTACCCCAAAATTCATGAAATCAGCCTATGATTTTGCATCGCGAACCAAAGGTCTGATGATCTCTGGAGCCATTCTTGGCGTCACGGGTGTAAAGAAAGTTTTGCTCAAAGGGTATAACAGAATCGCTGCACCTCATGTATTAGAACCTTTCGATACCATGGATGAGGCGATTGAGTATGTGACTAAAAATTAAAGACTCGCCCCTAGCATCGCCAGTTTTTTGCTGGCGGTCATTCCTTTGGCAGAGATGGTGGCTTCATTGACAATGTATTTCAACTTACCGTTTTCCGTATAGATCACTATATCCGCTCCGCGCCCGATTAGGTTTTTGTCCTCGCTCACGACCAGTACGCTGCTATGCCCGATCTGTGACCTAAAACTGTTGATTTGTGCTGACTGGCTTTCCGGCAAAAACACCATATGGCAATCACCTATTTGATCTGCTCCGCTTACGTTGGACACCTCGATGTGATCCTTTCTGGCGGCGAATTTTGTCAAAACCTTGTGGACGTCGCTGTCTCCTACGGTTTTGACACTCACTTGCGCCGGATCTCCCGGCCACATCACGTACTCTGATATTTTGTACACGAGTAGTGACTTGTATTGTGTCAGGCTCTGGCCTGAAGATTTAAGCCCTATTAAAAGGCTGGCAGTAAGGATAATGTATTTCATGGCTTTCATTCTTTTCTCAAAATACTTTGGTGCTGGCTCACCAACTTATTTTACAAAGGTCTGGCGTTCCACCGTTCTGAACAATAAGGCTTTCTTGGATTTTCATAGGGGTAATACCTAAAATTGCCTGATTTTTAGGACGAATGCCCTGATTATCGGGATGAATACTATAATATCTTCGACAAACGATAAAATTGAAAATGCAGCACTTGGACTCAAGTCCTGATAAATCTCAACAGAGGCCCTCTCGGATATTTTTGTTTTGAATCACTGCTTGAATGATCCACTTTTCGGATAAATAAATATATTTGCCGTCCCATTTGGGGCATTAGCTCAGCTGGCTAGAGCATCACGCTGGCAGCGTGGGGGTCATCGGTTCGAATCCGATATGCTCCACAAAAAAGGAAGTCCATCACGGCTTCCTTTTTTCTTTTCTATCCGTATGACCGTTTCTATTTTTCTCTTTCTTGCCTAGCTTGTGCTCTTAATCAATTCGTATGTGTGGCATCACCGGTATTTGGGCGTTTAATGAAGTAGGAAGGTTTCAGCTAACCAATCTCGCCAAGTCTACAGCATCCCTTGCTCATCGAGGGCCCGATGATCAGGGCTTGTTCAACGACCACTTTGTGGGACTTGGGCACAGGCGGCTGTCGATCATCGATACGAGCAGCCAGGGTCACCAGCCCATGTCATGTACCGATGGCCGATACCATATCGTATTCAACGGTGAGATCTACAACTATCGAGAGCTTAAGAAGGAGTTGCTCAGCAAGGGCGTGCAGTTTCAGTCCGAGTCTGATACTGAGGTGCTGCTCCAGCTCTATATCCACAAGGGAAAAAAATGTCTGGACGACCTCAATGGCTTTTTTGCTTTTGCAGTGTACGATTCACAGGCCGGCCATCTATTCATCGCCCGAGATCGGCTGGGTATCAAGCCGTTGTTATACTTTCAGGATGAGTACAAATTTTTGTTTGCTTCTGAAATTCAGGCCATTATGGCCTATGGCTTAGATCCAAAGGTCGACCCTACTGCGCTCAACTATTATCTGCAACTCAATTATACACCTGCTCCCCTGACCATGATGGATGGAGTAAAAAAACTGTTGCCGGGGGAGTACATTGAGATCACCCGGGGCGAGGTGAAAATCGATCGATACTACGATCTGCCCAAATCCATGGGAACCTCACCACTGAGCTACCACCAGGCAAAAGAGGAGCTGCATGAGCAGCTGAACGAATCTGTAAGGAAGCGACTGATTGCCGATGTGCCCCTTGGATGCTTTCTCAGCGGGGGCATCGACTCAAGTGTGATCACTGCATTGGCCTCCGGGCAGACCGACCACCTGTCCACGTTTTCCATTGGATTCGAGGGGTCTAAATTCTTTGACGAAACGCACTATGCTGAGTTGGTCGCCAATAAATTCAAGACGAACCATACGACCTTTCGCCTCACTAACGAGGAGATATTTGGAGAGCTAAGTGAGATCATTGCGCATATTGATGAACCATTCGCTGACTCCTCGGCCATTCCGGTGTACATATTGAGCAAGCGCACCAGGGATCACATCACGGTAGCCTTGTCCGGGGATGGAGCGGATGAGATCTTCTCTGGGTACAATAAACATTCCGCCTGGTGGCAAATAGAAAACAGTGTCCGCTTTAAGACTTTCGTCAAACACATTTCGACGTTTGCAAGAGTACTGCCCAAGTCCCGCTCCGGCAAGATCAGCAACTACATGCGCCAGACAGTGAAATTTGCTGATGCGATGAAGCTCAGTGCAACGGATCGCTATTGGTTTTTGGCGAGTATGTCTAAAAAGCATGCGGTAGATAGACTGCTGGTCGACCCACAGACGGATGACGGTTGGAAAAGCGAATGGCTTTCTGACATGGCTGAGTATCGCGATATGAACGACCTGCTTAGGGCGGATACAAGATTTTTATTGCCCAACGACATGCTCAAAAAAGTCGACATGATGTCGATGGCCACTTCGCTCGAAGTGCGGGTGCCTTTCCTGGATCATGAATTGGTAGAGTATGTCTTCTCTCTTCCAGAGCAGTTCAAGATCGATGGATCGATGCGAAAGAAAATTCTGCAGGATACCTTCAGGGATATTCTCCCAAGGGAACTCTATATGCGACCGAAAAAAGGATTTGAAATGCCGCTGCTAGGCTGGCTGAAAACCTCCCTTAAATCTGAACTGCAAAAAGAGCTTTTCGATAGAGATAAGATAGAGTCTCAGAGCATCTTTCAATGGAAGCAAATCCACAAGCTGCAAAAAAGACTGCACTCGATCAGCCCGCGGGATAGCCATGCCCAGATATGGGCATTGTACGTTTTCCAGAAATGGTACGACAGGTATTTTTGATCCCGGGTTTTTTTCTATTCAAATTCGGTTAATTTTATTTTTCTCAACGGCACCAAAAAAATATGAGTGATTTCAAGAAAATTCTGGTATGTCTCGACGGATCTGACTGGGACACGGCTGTGATCCGATACGCTTCACTGATGGCCAATTTGGTCAGTTGTCAGGAGGCCGTATTTGTGCATTGCGCTGAAGCGAACGTCGATTCTTCCTTGCAGAAAAAATTTGACGAGAAAGCCGATCAGCATTTTAGTTACAACTGTGAAAAAAGTGTCACAATCCTAAAAGGAAATAATGCCAGTGATATAATGGGGTGGACAGATATTGAAAGTGTCGACCTTATAGTCATGGGCATCAAGCCCAGATCCGCTTCATCGGGAAAGCACGCCGCCAAGATTGTGCAAGGCTCGTTGTGCTCCGTATTGCTGGTGCCTGTCAATACAAAAGACAACATTTCGACGGTATTGCTTCCGATGGATTTTACAGAAAACTCCTTACGGAGCATCAAGACCGTACATCAGATCAGCACTGAAAATCCTGTGCACATCATCGGTCAGCATGTGTTCTACGTGCCTACGGGCTACAGCAGTACCGGTAAGAGCTATGATGAGTTTGCCTCTATCATGGAGCAAAACAAAAAGAAGGAGTACGAATATTTCAAAAAGAAGCACGAAATACAAGAAAACGGCTTTGAGGTAGTTTTCACCCTGGACGAAGACCATAAACCCTCTGACAATATCTACCAATTGGCCAAGGAGCGAAATGCTGACCTGTTGGTATTGGGGTCGACCCATCGTAGCAAGGCCGCTTCAATGCTTCTTTTCAGCACTTCGCTGGAGTTATTGAAATACGACGAGGATATTCCTTGTCTGATCGTGAAAGACAAGAAGGAAAACATCGGATTTTTTGATGCATTGATGAAGGTCTAGGGTACCTCGATCTCGCCTGTTATTTTGTATTCAGAGGGATCAAGACCGATGATCTTTTGCATGCCTTCGATTTGATAGGAGGTCAGTCGACCTTTCACAAATGTATACTGGGATATTGTTCGGGTCGAAAAAAGCATATTGTCTGACTCTTCCAGAATCTCCAGCTGGGTGACAGCCCCCTCGGCACCCGTCTGTACCTTCATATACTTGGGGCCTTTTCTTTCTCCTTTTTTTCTATTGAGCGTGATCATGGATCCCTCTGTAGATTTTGTATAACTGGCCGGTCGAAATACACGACTTAACTGTTTCCCACCCAGGATTTCTAAATCAGCGCTAAAAAATGCCGAGTCAATTGTCAAAACCATTTCGTGTGTATCGCCAAGGGAACTAACATTTTTTCTCACCTCTTGACCGAGGATTAATCCATGCTGGTCCGAAAGCAATTGGTCAATTTCCCGCAGGAAAGGATCTTCTTTGATGGCGATATTTTCAGGATCCTGGCAGGCGAGTAGGAAAAGGGCGAGGAGGCAATAAACAACGGGGCGTAGATTCATGGTCAAAAGATGAGCGTAAATAAAATCAATAACTCACTAACGCAATAATGTATGCGGAGATTCGTGATTTGACACAGCGCTCAATATTTTTTATCCATGACAGACCATTTATTAGATTTGCCGAAATGATAGAAAAATTAGAGGAAATAAAGCATCGATTTGAGGAGGTAGGCCAGCTGATCGTACAGCCCGATGCCATGTCTGATATGTCCAAGTATTCTAAACTCAGCAAAGAATACAAGGATCTGGAAAAGATCGTGAACAAGTACGACGAGTACAAAAACGTATTGGACAACATCTCTGAGTCCAAGCAAATCCTCGAAAACGAAAAGGACCCTGAGTTTCGGGACATGGCCAAAATGGAACTCGAGGAACTGGAACCTCAAAAAGAGGAGCTTGAGAGCATACTCAAGGAAATGCTTGTCCCCAAAGACCCTAACGACGATAAAAACGCCATTCTGGAAATCCGAGCCGGCACAGGTGGAGACGAAGCAGCCATTTTTGCAGGAGACCTGTTCAGGATGTACCAGAGATATGCGGAAAAGGTAGGCTGGAAGCTCAACATCATGGATCTGACTGCTGGCACATCGGGAGGGTACAAAGAAATTGTGAGCATGGTGACCGGTGAAGATGTCTATGGTCAAATGAAGTTTGAGTCAGGAGTGCATCGTGTCCAGCGGGTACCTGCTACAGAAACTCAGGGCCGAGTGCATACTTCGGCGGCTAGTGTGGCCGTTTTACCAGAAATGGAAGAAGTAGATGTACAAATCGACATGAACGACGTGAGAAAAGACACGTTCTGCTCCAGTGGACCCGGTGGGCAGTCGGTCAATACCACCTACTCTGCTATTCGACTGACTCATATCCCTACTGGTATAGTCGTTTCCTGCCAAGACGAAAAAAGCCAGATCAAAAACCTGGAGAAAGCGCTCAAAGTTTTGAGGGGACGTATTTATGATATCGAACTCAAGAAACACAATGATGAGGTAGGCGCCCAGAGAAAATCTATGGTCGGTAGTGGCGATCGCTCTGATAAAATCCGCACTTACAACTATCCGCAAGGACGAGTCACAGATCACCGAATTGGATACTCCCAGCACAACCTGCCCACTGTGATGGATGGTGAGATTGGCGACTTCATCGAGCAGCTGAGGATTGCAGAAAATGCCGAAAAATTGAAAGACGGAGAAGCTTGATTAAAAACATATCCATATTTTCCCTGCTTACGCTGACCATTGCCCTGGTGATGTCCTCATGTGACCCTTTTGCCGAGGATGTGACTGACAACCCTGGTCTTAAGCTGACTTACTCAGTGGATACGCTGAAGTTTGATACTGTGGTGACCTCTGTGACAAGCATCAATAGGGCCTTCCGGGTTTTCAATCCCCATGATCAGGCCATTGTGATTGATCGGTTGTATTTGGGTCTTACTACCACTTCGGAATACGATTTGATCGTACAGGGTCATGAAGGGAAATCTTTTGAGAACATTACGGTGTTTGGCGGAGACAGCCTCCTGGTGATCGCCGAGGTGCTGATCAATCCCATGGATGAAGACCTGCCTTACCTGGTAAAAGACTCAGTGATATTGGAATACAATACCAATCAGGATCATGTCAAGCTGGTTTCGTGGGGACAGGATGCACATTTCCTCGAAAGAGGAGTGATCGAGTGCGATGCAGTTTGGGACTCCCCAAAGCCCTACGTGATTATGGATACTGTCTTAGTAGATTCGACCTGCACGCTCACCGTTCAAGAGGGTGTTAGGATTTACATGGATCATGCAGCGACTATTTTGGTCAATGGTACGCTCAATATTAATGGAACTGCTGAAAACAAAGTGGTGATCAGAACGAGTCGCATAGATGCCGGATACGATAGAGCACCGGGTCAATGGGGAACCTTGTTTTTTGGGGCGGGTAGTCGAGGAAATACCATCGACCATGCAGAAATCAGAAATGGCATCACGGGTCTTATTTTGGGTGTAAATGTCTTAGGTGATAATGCGGAACTGACCCTAACCAACACAAGCATAGGCCATATGTCTTCCATGGGCATTTTTGCCCTACACCCTGATTTGTTGGCTACCAATCTGGAAATCTTTGATTGCGGAAGTTACCTCATGGCCAATGTAGCAGGCGGCAATTATTCTTTTAATCACTGCACATTCACCAATTCACCCAATCAGTTTTGGCAGGTCGACGATCCTGCTGTGGCTTTTTCAAATGAATACGATAATGAGCGAGGGACAGTAATACTGGGCGATTTAAATGTGGAATTGACCAACAGCATCATATGGGGCGAAACACAAGAAGGAGAAGAATTGCTTTTAGCCGTATCTGATGAAACATCCTATGACCTTACTATCGAGAATAACATAATACGATCGTCAGACTCAGTGTTCACCGAACTGGGCAATTATATCAGCCAGTGGGATACTTTCCCTGGGTTTTATGCTCCGCGCATGTATGATTTCAGATTGGATTCTACATCGAACGCCCGTGATAAGGCGCCAGAGTCGGATCTGGAGTTTGACTTAAACGACATTTTGCGCGACAGCATTCCCGATATCGGGGCACACGAAAGAAAGGATTCAATTCCTTGATAATATATGACAATGCGTTAATTTTAGAACGTGCTAAAGCGGCTCAATGACGTACTCAGGCAGCAGTTCGGATTTTCGCAAGGAGAAATCCGTGGCCTCTATATATTGCTACCGCTTACCACATTGATCGTACTGTTTCCCTCCTTTTTAAAACAAGTATTAAAAGACGATGTGCCGGATCATAGCGCAGACCAGGCCATTCTTGAGCAGTGGTACATTGAGTCCAAAATGCAACTCACCCCGGATGAAATAGACATTGCACAAAGACCTATTCGGCATTTCAATCCCAACAAGCTGTCAGCCAGTGAATGGATGGAACTGGGCATCAAAGAAAAGGTGGCTCAGCGGATCGTCAACTACCGGCTCAAGGGGGGACGCTTCAATACGCCTGAAGATTTGCTGAAAATCTATGGAATCAACAAACCCCTGATCCAATCCTATAGCGAATACATGGTCATCCCCAAAATCGAACCTAAGCCGGTGGTCGTGACCCGAAAACTTAAAACAAAACCTGTCAAAAAAGAATTTGTAAAGTTTGATTTGAATGCAGCCGATACCACGACTTTTCAGACCATCAATGGCATTGGGCCTTATTGGTCAAGACGGTTGGTGAGGTATCGAGAGGCACTCGGTGGGTTTGTTGCCCCTGACCAGGTTTACGAATTATATGGGTTGGACTCAAGCCTGGCTCGTGTGGTGGTGGATCATACTTACCTAAAAAAGTCAACTGTCATGCCCATCAGTATAAACCAGGACTCTACTAAAGTGCTGGCGCGTCATCCCTACATATCCTACAAAACTGCCAATGCCATTGTCAAATACAGAAAAAGTCATGGGGACTATCGCTCCGTTACCGACCTGAAAAAACTGGTGCTTATTTCGGATTCCCTCTATCAGAAAATAAATCCTTACCTCTCGGTCGAATAGCCCATTGCCAAAGGATTTTGTCGATCGATTATGTATTTTACAGGCCAATCCTGAGCCATGAAAGAAATACTCCAGTCATATCTGAGGCGCCTCACTAACCTGTCGGGAAACAGCCGATCAATACTGTTGCCGCGCCTTTCAGCGGAGCAGTTTCTGGATATCCATGACTTCAACTTTGCGCTCAACGAGCCGTCGTTCAGTATTATGGAAGGGGTGCTGGCCCGAAAACCCAAAATCCCGCTATGCGCCGTACAGGACAGCCGCGATCAGTCGTCCAATAAGCTATCGGCCCGGGTCAAAAAATTAAAGCGCATCGACCACCTGGTGTTTGAGGAGCGGGGAGCGCGGGATTTATATGTGGGCTGGCCGTTTGTTAGAGGTAAGTTTTCTGATGGCACGTTAACACGGTGCCCGCTCATGTTTTTTCCGGTGACCATAGAATCCGACGAAAAGGAATGGTATCTGTCTAGCAGAAAGGACGTAAACGTCACGCTAAATAAATCCTTCCTTTTGGCGTATGCTTACTACAACCAACTCAAGCCCAACGAAACACTTCTGGATCGGGTGTTTGATGATTTTGACAAAGAAAGCACCGGGTTTAGGACAGACCTATACGAATTGCTCAAAGAGGAAAATCTGGAGATAAATTTCAACCAGGACAACTTTCAGGATGAACTCAAGAGTTTTGAAAATTTTAAAAGAGCAGACCTGGAAGCTCAGGAGCGCGAGGGTGAGCTGAAGCTGTATCCTGAGGCTGTAATGGGCATATTTCCGCAGGCCGGCTCGTATCTGGTGCCAGACTACCTATCCATGCTGGAGCGGCCTCATGAGAGCCTGGAGGAATTTTTCCTTGAGAGAAACCTGGACGATAGCCAGGACGATGACTCTAGCTACTACCGTTTTTTAAAAAAGGTAAGTGAAGATCAGACCTTCACACCCTTCAAGATGGATGCCTACCAGGAAAATGCCATTAAGGCCATCAAAAAAGGAAACTCGGCGGTGGTGCAGGGCCCGCCCGGTACGGGTAAGTCCCAACTTATTTGCAATCTGGTCTCCGACTATATCGCCAGGGGCAAGAATGTATTGGTGGTCAGCCAGAAGCGGGCGGCCTTGGATGTCGTGCACCAACGACTGAAAGAAAAGCAGCTGGATCACTTCATTGCCCTTCTTCACGATTTTAAAAATGACCGAAAGCCGATCTACGAACAGATCGAAGGTCAGGTAGAGCGCCTGGAGGATTACATGGGTATGAACAACTCCCTGGACTCGATCCAAATGGAGCGAAACTTCCTGAAAGTGAGTCGAAGGATAGACCAAATAGAAGAGGAACTCGAAGAGTTTAAAACGGCTCTATTTGATGAGTCCGAGTGTGGACTTTCCGTAAAGGAGCTCTACCTCACTTCCAGCCCATCGCAGCCCTCTTATCCACTCAATCAGGAGTATCGCAGCTTTCATTTTCATGAACTGGATGATTTTAAGCGGAAGCTGAAATCCTATGCTGGCTATTCGAGGGATTTTGGACAGGAAAACCATCCATGGTACAAGCGAAAGTCTTTCGCGCAGCTGGGGGCCCAGGACTTCAGCGAGATGATGGTGCTGCTCGATGAGATGGAGCCCTTCATCAACGTGCTGGAGACAGTGACAGAAAAGGCCATCGGCAAAAAGATGCTCTTCGAGGATGTATCGGAAGTGATCAAAAAGGAAGGCCAGGTAAGACATCTGATCTCATTGCTCGAAGAGAGCCAGGTGTATCAAGGCATGGTCAAGCTCCTGAGGCCGGAATCCTCCGCCGTGACTAAAGAAGACCTCAATGATCGCGAGCAGATCATGATGCGATCCTACAAAAACGAAGGGCCGGAGCTCTCCCTGCCAGCCTCTGAACTGGGACATTTCCAGGAGGTACTTGAACGGGGTATCTCGGCTAGACGAAATCTCCTCAAGTGGTTTTGGTGGAAGATGTTTTCGAAGGACAAAATCCTGATGACCCGGGTGTTGGTGGCCAATAAGCTCAAAAGCAACAAGGAAGGCTTTAACACACTTATCGAGAAAGTAGACAATAGGCTCAACCTGGAGCACAACCTTACGCAGCTCAAGTCGATCCCCGGACTCAATCGTCCCCCAGAAACACTCAAACGACCAGAGGTACAAAACTGGTTTTTCTTTCAGAAGCAAGCTATAGAAGCTCGGGACATTCTACTGGGCCTTCGCCAAATGACCGAATATCTTTCACCAAAAAACTATGAGAAATCTGAGTACACTGAGTTACTCAAAAAGCTGGTCAAGGCCCTGGAGCCCATCGGCGAGAAATTATCGCATTGGGAAGAATATTTGTCTCAGCCGCAGCTTAGAGAGATATTCGCCAAGCAGGTACCGATACTGACTTTGGAAGAAAGCCTCAGAAAAAATTTTGATGCACTGTGTGAGTTTGACAAGATACACGAAGGGCTCGGTGCAGAGGAAAGAAGGGTGGTGGAAAAAAGCCAGGAAGCACTGCCCTCGGCCGATGTGGAAGAGTGGTTGCAGATATTTGATAACTCACTCCGAATTGCCTGGATCGATCATATTGAGCAGAAGTATCCTATCCTGCGCAGTGTGAGCTCTCAAAAGATGGATGAACTGCAGTCTGAATTGCAGCAGTGCATACGCGATAAATTCAAGCTCAGCAATGAGATTCTATTGATGAAATCGAGAGAGCGCGTCTACAAAAATGTGGAGTACAACCGACTCAACAACCGCGTGACCTATCGGGATCTTTTTCATCAGGTGACTAAAAAACGTCGCATATGGCCGGTGAGGAAGCTGCTGGCCAACTTCCCCAGGGAGATATTTGATCTGGTGCCCTGCTGGCTTGCTTCACCTGAGTCTGTTTCGGCCATTTTCCCGATGGAGAAGATGTTTGACCTGGTGATATTCGATGAGGCCTCACAGTGCTTTGTAGAAAAAGGCCTCCCTGCCATGTATCGAGGAAAGCAGGTGGTGGTAGCCGGCGATGACAAGCAGCTAAGGCCCAATGACCTGTACCAGGTACGATGGGAGGAAGAAAATGAAGAGGAGATCGCTGAGCTGGATTTTGATTCCTTGCTCAACCTGTCCAATCAATACCTGATGCAGGTACAACTCAATGGTCACTACCGCAGCAAAAATCTGGATCTGATCCGTTTTTCTAATGACCATTTTTATAAAGGTCGATTGACGATGTTGCCGGATTTTCATGAACTAAACCAGGGTTCTCGAGCCATTGAATACGTCCATGTAGATGGAGTCTGGGATAAAAACACCAACAGGGCAGAGGCCGAAAAGGTGGCCTTTTTGGTGAAAGAACTGCTGTCTAAGAAACCGGAAACAGAAATAGGCATCGTCACCTTCAATGCCCAACAGCAAATGTTCATCCTCGATTATCTGGATGAGTTTGCCCTGGCAAATAATTTCATGCTTCCGGATTCGCTCATTGTGAAAAACATAGAGAATGTACAGGGGGATGAAAAGGATGTGATCATATTTTCCACTGTTTATGCGCCGGATGCCAGTGGGAAACTCAAGATGCAGTTTGGTAGCCTCAATGTAGAAGGAGGAGAAAATCGACTGAATGTGGCAATCACCCGCGCCCGTGAAAAAATCTATTTGGTGACAAGCATAATGCCTCAGCAGATGAAGGTGGACGATGTGAAAAATGATGGACCAAAACTCCTGGCCAAATACCTCGAATATGCTTTTAAAATTTCCAGTGACAATGGAGAACAATATGAGGCGATTCGGACGGATCATTCGCCGGACTGGTACCTATCTTCTAAAATCAGTGAGCTGCAAATCGATGGAGCAGAGCAGGTGGAGATTAAGTCTACACTACCCTATGTCGACCTTACGGCCAATCTGAATGGAAAATACCTGGGGGCGATTCTCACCGACGATGCGATCTACCACCAGTCGATCTCCATTAAAGACAGCCATGCCTATAAGCCCTTTATTATTGGACAGAAAAACTGGTCACATGTATCTTTTTATAGCCGTCAGTTTTGGGTAAACCCGGATCAGATCACGGATGCGATCAAGCACATGATCGGCCGTAGCGATTTAAAAGGGTAGGATTATTTGCCCTGAGTGCTTTCCTGGATTTTCAAGCCAAAAGACAAGATGCCAGGTAACTCTTCCATCCTCATAAACTGCTTGATTTTGAAGGAGTGCTTGCCGGTAGATTTGAATCTGTAATGACTGTAGATCGGAATCTCCCGGTCGTAAAGATCCCCCAATCCATTGCCGAGCGGCTCGCCGGTTTTTTTGTCAAACAAGATGAGGTTTTGAAGCTCTTTTTCCACGGCATTGCCCGTTGAGTCTTCCAGGTAGTAGGTGATGTAAAGGTTGAAATACTGGTAATCTGCTCCGTAGCGCACGTTGTAGTTGATGTCGTACCACGTGAGGGTGTCTTCGATCTCAAACTCAAAAGAAGCCAGGGAATCTACGTGCCACATCCCACCGGGTATGTCCTGATATTCATCGATCAGGGCACTGTCGCTGCATGAGATCAATACGGCCAATGTCAAAATGATAACCGGAAGGTGGAGATACTTGCTCATGGTCTATTCGGATTGTTTATTGTTACGATTTCGGTTTTTTCTATTTCTTGGTTTTCTCTTTTTGGACTTTTTCGACTTGTACTTTTTGTCCATTTTTTCCAGGTCACTGTTGAGAACCTGAAACTCTACCTGCTCCTGATCTCTAGTGCTATCAAGTAGATTATCCGGCTTTTCATTTCGGGCGTTGAGTTTTTGCACTTCTATAACTCTACTCGTGTCCAGGGCGATCCAGTTGTTGTCATCTTTGTAGGCAAACCACATGATCTTTCTGAAAATATCGGTTTTTTGTAGTCTTGCCTCACCCTGGGAGGTAAGCAAAGGCTTCTCGACCTTTGGGATGTCCGTGAGGGCATCCATGTAGGTTTCCAGCTCGTAGTTGAGACAGCATTTGAGCCGGCCGCATTGGCCCGAGAGTTTGCTTGGATTGAGCGATAGATTTTGGTATCGGGCGGCTGAGGTGGAAACACTCTTGAACTCTGACAGCCAAGTGGAGCAGCATAGTTCTCTACCACATGAGCCCAGACCACCCAGACGGCTGGCTTCCTGTCTCAGGCTGATTTGCCGCATTTCTACCCTAATCCTAAATTCACCGGCCAGTCTTTTGATCAACTCTCTAAAGTCAACGCGCTCGTCCGCGGAATAATAAAATGTAGCCTTGGTATTATCCGCCTGAAACTCAATATCCGTCAATTTCATTGAGAGTTTGAGGCTATCAATTATTTCGCGTGTACGAAAGAGGGTGGTGTTTTCACGGTTTTTGGCCGAATCAAATTTTTCCAGATCCTTTTGTGTGGCGAGTCGGTAGATGACCTGTAGATTGTCGTCATCTTTGACTTTCTTTTTTTTCATCTGAAGGCGAACAAGCTCACCTTGCAGAGATACATAACCAATATGGTGGCCATTGGGTACCTGAACTACGACGGCATCACCGGGGTATAACTCTATGTCGTTGGAATTTCTATAGAATCCCTTTCTGCCATTTTTGAATCGAACCTCCACAATGTCAAACATCTCAGCCCTTGGGATATCCATGTTTGACAGCCAGTCAAATACGTTGAGCTTGTTGCAGCCACCACTGTCACAGCCACCATTGCGGTTGCAGCCGAGGACATTTCCTTCAGCAGCCGTCAATGTATTACACGAGCTACAGCCTGACATTTAATTGCGGATTTTATTCAACCCTAAATATAAGTAAAGAAATCAGTTAAGGATTGCAGTGAAGTGCTAGCTTTTATTTATCCATCGTAATAGATCTTGTCCGATATCCTTGCGGTAGTTCATCTCCTCCCAGGAGATTTGCTGAATTGTTTCGTACGAAATATCAAGAGCACCTTGAATACTCTCTGCCATTCCTGTACACGCTAGTACTCGGCCGCCATTGGTTACCACCTCTGCATTGCTTTCTTTGGTGCCCGCATGAAAGGTGATCCCGCGGCTATCTGACCCAAGCCCGGATATTGCCTTTCCTTTTTCGTAAGAGCCTGGATATCCTCCTGCTACAGCCACTACTGTAGTGGCAACTTTGTCTTCAAATTCTATCGTCTCATTCTTCAACTCTCCTTTAGCGGCAGCTATCAAATGATCCAATAGGTCTGATTTGATCCTGGGCAACACGGCCTGAGTTTCAGGGTCTCCCATGCGTACGTTGTACTCAATCACATACGGCTCCCCGTCACAGTTCATCAATCCGATAAAGACAAAACCGATATAGTTCAATCCATCTTTGGACAGGCCACTGATGGTGGGCTTCACCACTTTGTCTTCGACCCTTTTCATAAATTCTGCATCGGCAAAAGGTACGGGCGTTACTGCACCCATGCCCCCTGTGTTGGGCCCTTCGTCATTTTCGCCTATTCGTTTGTAGTCCTTAGCTTCCGGCAAAATCAGGTAGTCCTTTCCATCTGTAAGTACAAACACAGAGAGCTCTATGCCATTCAGATGCTCTTCGATCAAGACTTTGCTACTTGCCTCTCCAAATTGTCCGGCGAGCATGGTATCCAGTGTAGATTTGGCTTCTGCTAAATCAGGAGTGATGATGACTCCTTTGCCAGCTGCAAGACCATCAGCCTTGAGTACATAGGGTGAGGCCAGAGTTTCCAAAAAGTCCTTTCCTTCATCAATATTTTCTTTGGTGACGGTTTTGGCTTGTGCAGTGGGTACGCCATGTCGGAGCATAAAATCCTTGGCGAAATCTTTGCTGCCTTCTAGCATGGCACCCTGCTGATCAGGGCCTACTATGAGTAGGTCAGAAAACTCTGTTTTTCCTTCAAAATAATTTCTTAGTCCTTTGACCAGTGGTTCTTCCGGTCCTACCACGATTAGCCCTATCTGAGATTCCTTTACGACCTTGCCAATCGCTTCAAAATCGTTGACCCCAATGTCCAGATTGGTCGCTAAGGCAGACGTGCCGGCATTGCCCGGAGCGACATACAGGTTTTCACATTTTGTGCTTTGGCTTATTTTCCATGCCAGGGCGTGCTCGCGGCCCCCAGAGCCGATGATAAGGACGTTCATATTTCTGCAATTAAAATCGCAGCAAATCTAATTGAATTGCCTTTTTATGCCCTGTGAATCGTGATTTAATCCTGGGATCAGTTCGCGTATTCTGACATGAATTTGATGCGCATCAGCCGAACCTCCTCCTCACTATATCCATCGTATTCGAGCTCGTCCATAGCGACATCCAGATCGTCAGTCTCTGCCGTCAGGAAATAATCCATGATATCGTCCTGCCGATCCTCGTCGATGAAGGAATCGATGTAATAGTCGAGATTGAGCTTGGTGCCAGAGTAGCATATATTTTCTATCTCTGTAAGGATGGCATCGTAGGTCATGCTCTTCATTTCGGCCAGCTCCTCCAGGTCTACTTTGGCATCAATTTTCTGTATCAAAAAGATCTTGATCTTCGATTTATTGACTGCTGATTTTACCACGACGTTAGTGGCTGTGACCAGGTCGTTTTCCTTTACGTACTCAGCGATCAACTCAATAAAAGGCCGACCAAACTTGGTCACCTTACCCATTCCTACACCGTTGATCTGCGCCAAATCCTCTTTGCTGGTAGGGTATGAAGTGGCCATTTCCTCTAAGGACGGATCCTGAAAGATCACATAGGGAGGAAGGTTCTTTTGCTTGGCCACCTTTTTCCTCAGGTTTTTAAGCATGGAAAAGAGCTCCTTGTCATAGGCGTTTTCCCTGGTCTTTTCTCCGGCTTCTTCCAGGTTTTCACGGCTATAATCGTGATCTCTGGACAGCTGAATGTCATACGGCTTTTTCAGAAAGCCATGTCCTTTTTTCGTAACCTTTAGTATTCCGATATTTTCAATGTCTTTTTCCAGAAACTCATTGAGAAGAGTTTGCCTCACGATGGATCGCCAAAAAACTTCGCTTTCTCCGTTGCCAGATGCATAAACATCAAGCTTGTCATGGTCATAGCTCTTTACATACTGGCTTTCTATACCGCGGATTACATCCACGATATGCTTGATCCCGAAGCGCTCCTCGGTTTTGATGGCCGTTTCGATTACCCTTTGGATAAAGAGCTTGCCTTCAAAGATTTCTTTAGGATGCGCGCAGTTATCGCACATGCCGTTTTCTGAACACTCCGTACCTGTATATTCTTCGCCGAAATAGTGAAGGAGCTGCTTTCTGCGACAGACCGATGACTCTGCATAGGCCGACATTTCCTCAAGTAGGATTTTCGCATTTTCGCGCTCAGTGACAGGCTTATCCTTGTTAAATTTTTCGAGCTTGATGATGTCGTCAAGGCTATAAAACATTATGCACTTGCCTTCGAGGCCATCTCTGCCTGCACGTCCGGTCTCTTGGTAGTAGCCCTCCAATGATTTTGGGGTATCATAGTGAATGACAAAACGCACATCGGGTTTGTCAATACCCATTCCGAAAGCAATGGTTGCTACGATGACATCCACATCTTCATTGAGGAAGTCGTCTTGATTCTTCATCCTAACCCCACTATCCAATCCGGCATGGTAGGGCGCAGCATTGATTCCATTTACATTGAGAAGCTCTGCGATCTCTTCCACCTTTTTTCTGCTAAGACAGTAGATTACACCGGATTTCCCCCGATAGTCATTCAAAAAACGAATAAGCTGAATATTGACATCTACTTTGGGCCTGATTTCATAGTATAGATTGTCCCTGTTGAAAGAGGATTTATATACATCTGCATCCTCCATGCCCAGGTTTTTTTGAATGTCGAGTTGGACTTTTGGAGTGGCGGTAGCTGTAAGAGCGATGATTGGTATGTCACCCAACTGCTCCATGATGGACTTTATCTTTCTGTACTCCGGCCTAAAATCATGTCCCCATTCCGAGATACAATGTGCCTCGTCGATCGCTGCAAAAGATATCGTACAGTTTTTCAAGAAATCGACATTGTCCTCCTTAGTCAGTGATTCAGGAGCAACATAAAGTAACTTAATCTTTCCTGACAGGACTTCTGCCTTTATCCTCTTTACTTCACCTTTGTTTAGGGTCGAGTTTAGAAATTCGGCACTAATCCCAAAGGCATTGAGCTGATCCACCTGATTCTTCATGAGCGCAATCAAAGGTGAAATGACAATCGCAGTTCCTTCTTTGATGACGGCCGGTAGTTGATAGCAAAGTGATTTGCCAGCACCGGTGGGCATAAGTACGAATGTATTTTTACCATCAAGCACGTTGCGTATGATGGCTTCCTGGTTTCCTCTGAAGTTGCTAAATCCAAAAGTTTCCTTCAGAGATTTGCGCAGACCTACCTCCTGATCTGTAAGCATTCTTTCTCAAAATTTTAACGGATATTGAATTTAGCAAATTTCGAGCTTAACTCTACCGGTTGCACGAATTAATATCCGAAGCTGGTTAAACAATTATTTTAATACTGTATGGATACACTTCATCATATAAAGTCGTTTTTCGGTATCAATACAAGTTGTTGCTTTCTAGCATTATTACCTAGTTTTGCGCCAAACCTTATAGAATGAAATCAAGCACATACGTAGTAATAATGGCAGGTGGTGTTGGAAGCAGATTCTGGCCATACAGTAGAAATTCAAGACCCAAGCAGTTCATTGACATTTTGGGTACAGGGAAATCGCTACTGAGAATGACCTTTGAGCGGTTTCTCAAAAGTACCGACAAAGATAATATTTTGGTAGTCACTAACCATAATTATGCCAAATTAGTGCAGGAGCAACTCCCCGAAATAGCTGAAAGTCAGATACTCTCTGAGCCTGAAAGAAGGAACACGGCTCCCTGTATCGCCTATGCCGCCTACAAGATACTCTCTAAAGACCCAAAGGCCACCATGGTGGTAACGCCGGCTGACCATGCCATATTTCAAGAGGATCGATTTGCTGAGGTGATCGGTATGGCTGCAAAGGCTGCCGCAGGATCAAACAAACTGATCACTGTGGGCATCAAGCCCAATCGACCGGAAACCGGATATGGATATATTCAGTACCTAGGCGACGAAAAGAGTGATGTTTTAAAAGTCAAAACTTTTACAGAAAAACCTGAGCTCGCCTTGGCCAAGAAGTTTTTAGCCAGCGGAGATTTCGTATGGAATGCCGGCATATTCGTCTGGTCAGTGCAGGCCATTGTGGATTCGTTTGCAGCGCATTTGCCTGATGTAGCAGAGGTTTTTGCTGAAGGAAATGAGGCGTATGACACGCCAAACGAGACCTCTTTTATCAATAAAGTATATGGTCAGTGCAAGAGTATCTCCATTGACTATGGAATCCTGGAAAAATCACCTAATGTGTATGTAGTGCCTGGGGATTTTGACTGGTCTGACCTGGGGTCCTGGGTGTCATTGCATGAAATGAGGGAAAAAGACGATAGAGAAAACGTGATCGACGGTAATGTCATCTTGGGCGATTGTCACGAAAATATGATCAAAAGCGAGACTGATCGATTGATCGTTCTTGACGATTTAGATGGGTACCTTGTAGGTGATTTTGATGATGTAATGATCGTCTGCAAGAAGGACAACGAATCGAAATTTCGTGACTATGTAGCCAGGGTGAAATCCGAAAAAGGAGAGCACTACATTTAGTATTCTTTTCTATCTCCTCTGGCGTACGGCCTCAAATAATATAATTCCTGCGGCTACAGAAACATTGAGCGAGTCAATCTGACCACTAATGGGGATCATGCATTTTTGATCTGCCAGATCGAGCAGCTCTTCTGATATGCCGTCTTCCTCCGAGCCCAGGATCATCACTGTAGGGATGGAAAGCTCTGCATCATAAATAACCTGATCGGTTTTCTCTGTGCAGGCAATGATCTGAAAGCCACTTTCTTTCAGATATTTTACGGATTCTTTGAGATCAATTTCCTTACAAATGGAAAGGTGGCTGAGTGCACCGGCGGAAGTTTTTACCGCATCGCTGTTGATCATCGATCCGCCCTTAGATGGGATCACAATGCCGCTAACCCCGGCGCATTCTGCGCTTCGGCAAATTGCACCAAAGTTTCTTACATCTGTGATCCTATCCAACACCAGTACCAGTGGGGCCAGACCATCTTCATAGCTATTGGCCACGATGTTGTGCAGCGAAACAAAATCTACCGGAGAAGTGAATGCCACCACACCCTGATGATTTTTTCGTGTGAAGCGGTTGAGTTTTTCGGCCGGGACCTTGGACACGCTTACAATCTGACCCTTCAAAAGCTGATAAAGCTCTTTGGCCAAATCATTGTCCAGGTCCTTCTGAATGAAAATCTTGTCAATTGGCTTTCCTGCCTTGATCGTTTCGATCACAGCTCGGGTGCCGAAAATCATATTATCCGGCTCTGCAATTTTTTTTCGGGGCTTTACGAATCTCCTTTTCTCCATCGTTCTACTTGAGAAAACCACTCACTGGTATAACTTTTTGACCGATCGAGACTGTAATGATACTGCGTAAATAAATTTGGAACCTTAGAAAAGCTGAATTTGACCCTGCCGTCAAAGTTGCTGTATTCCCATATTTCCGCATCATCATCCTTGAATACCCGATCGGGAGGCCCATACAGGATGTATATCATACCCATATCGGTTTTCCAGCCATTTTTATAATTGGTAAAAACGGCATTGGCCTGCTTGACCCTGCGAAAGTAGTTCCTTAAAGTTCGAGCCGCCAGTTTTTGAGAAGGAATTAGCGAAAGCCAGAAATCGTCAAAGGCTTTTTTCTTGTCTCGTGCTGATTCCAGTTTATTAAATTCATTTTCCGTGGCGATGTAGATGAGCGGCCCGATCAACTCTTCAAATTCCTTGGTGTTAGGAAAGTACTCCTTGTGACTATAAAAGTATACCCCCTTTTGTGAAGTGGTATCGTTTTGAAAATAGTAGAGATAATTATCCCTTGGTACTTTGTACCCGTAGTTGGTCGGGTCAATTTCTTCAATAACAAAGCGCTTATTGGCATCCGGCACATCATCAGAAAAAGCCGGATATGAGGGGGAAAAGTGGTCTTTATATAAATAACCAAAATACTTACCGGCCCCTCTTCCCATCTTTTCGAAAACCAACGAGTCTGCATTCCGCACCACTGGTCGATCGATCCCTGCCCCTTTGAAAATAAAGTCCGGAAGGGGATAGGCCAGAGCCTCGCCAATCGGAATATCAAAAATGTATGGATTAGCCAGAAAATCCAGTTTGACCACCAAATAGCTGTGCTCAGGGTTGACCTGAAAGGTAAGGTCATACGTGGTGCTGTTTTGCTCCCGTGATGCATATTGAGTAAGTGGCTCAATAGGTTCATCCTTTGTGGAGGTGAATTTTTTTTGAGAAACCAATTCTAAATTTCTGACATCATCGTCCTGGGTCACCTTCTTGAGATCGAAATACATGAGCAGCTTGTAGGTACCATCCTTTTCTGCCATTTTGTAGCGCATCTTTACCGGGCTATCCTTATACAAATAACTAAATTCTACCTTGGATAGGTTTTCAGAATGCGATGAATAGGGTGCAACTCCTGCAACAAACAGGGTGAGAAACATGAGGAATCTAGCCAGAGAAGTCATGAAACTAATATAGGTTTTTTTGGCCTTTAACGAATAAGATTCAATTAGTTTTGCAAACTATGTCAGTTTTCACAACAGAAATAGCGTCGGACTCTATCACGTCTGACAATCCGATTCATCAGCGTCTTCTCAAAGCTTATTATGAGGCTCAGCCTTACATACAAGGCAGGGTACTCGAGCCTGGCTGTGGTGAAGGTCGTGGACTGGCCTTGTTGCATGAAAATGCCGAGGAATATGTCGCGCTGGATAAGATAGGAGAGGTGATAGACAACCTAAGACCAAAATACCCCAATGTCGATTTAAGACAAGCGGTGTTTCCTCCGTTCGGGGATCTTAGTGACAACTATTTCGACGTGGTGATTTCCTTTCAGGTAATTGAGCACGTAAAAAAGGATAGACTGTTTTTGGAAGAGATACATCGGGTATTGAAGCCGGGAGGAAAGGCGATCATCACTACTCCGAATATCAAAATGACCCTGACGAGAAACCCCTGGCATGTGAGGGAATATACTGCGGATCAGCTTGAAAAACTCGCAGGTGAAATATTTTCGAAGGTAGAGATGAAAGGTATTGCCGGCAATGAAAAGGTGATGGAGTACTACGAGCAAAACAAGGCCTCAGTAAAAAAAATCACAAGATTCGACGTCCTCAATCTGCAGTATCGATTGCCTGCCCCGATCGTCAGAGTGCCCTATGATATTTTAAACAGGATCAACAGAAACAAACTGCAAAAGCAGGATCAGGGACTGGTAGCCGAAATCAGGCATGACGACTATTTCCTAAATGATAAAGACGATTCCAATCTCGATCTTTTTTGTATCATGACCAAGTAGCTTTTGGGAGGATTTGGGCAACACGAATCTGACCGGGAAGCATCCCACAAGTACTGGGGTTTCCTACTTCTGTTGTTCATCTTTCTCGTATCATTTCTGCCTTATGTAATCATGAAGGTAGCCGAATTCTTTTCTTGGATAAGGTCATTTTTTGGTTAGATTTGTCGACCACAAAATGGGGTGTTAGCTCAGCTGGTTCAGAGCGCTGCCTTGACAGGGCAGAGGTCACTGGTTCGAACCCAGTACATCCCACTTCTTTTCTTACTCCCTCATGAATTTTAAGGAACAACTTGTCGAGTCGATACTAGAGACTATCGATAAAAAGATTTTGGTTGCTCAATCTGAAATGAAAGCGGCCCAAGCCTCCGCCAACGAAGAGACTAAATCCAGTGCCGGCGACAAGTACGAAACAGGACGTGCAATGAGTCAAAACGAACGGGACATGCACGCCAAAAAAATGACACAGCTCATTGAAATGAAGAAAAGCCTGCTGTCCATTGATTTTGATACTAAACATGAAGTAGTAAAGATCGGCTCAATGGTTCGGACCGAGTCAATGGTGTATCTAATATCTGTTGGCCTGGGAATTATTGAACTGAATGATACCAAAATAGCTGTGATCTCTGTCGGGTCTCCTGTGGGTCAGGCCCTTATGGGGAAGAAAGCGGATGAGTTTTTAGAACTGCAAGGCAAAAAACAAAAGATTCTTACATTGGAGTAATGATAGCTTACTTATGCCTTCCCTCCAGTATTTTAACAACATCCCTTAACTGATATCCCTTTGCTTTGAGCAGGATTAGATAATGATAGAGCAGATCCGCCGATTCGTTCAGGAATAGTTCTTCGTTATCATCTTTCGCCTCTATCACAACCTCCACAGCTTCTTCGCCTACTTTTTGAGCGACTTTGTTGATGCCTTTTTTGAAAAGCGATGAGGTGTAAGATTTTTCATCTGGGTTGTCGTGTCTGTCGGCAATGACTTTTTCCAATTGACTAATAAAACTGAAGTTAGGCGTATTGTCTTCACCCCAGCAGGTGTCGGTACCCTTGTGACATGTCGGGCCTATGGGATTGGCCTGAACAAGAAGCGTGTCATTGTCACAGTCGACCTTCATATCGACTAGCTCCAGAAAATTACCACTTTCCTCGCCTTTGGTCCACAGCCTGTTTTTAGACCGGCTATAGAAGGTCACCTTACCGGATTCCAGAGTTTTATCTACTGCCTCTTGGTTCATATAGCCAAGCATCAGGACATTTTTGGTTTTTACATCCTGGATAATGGCGGGCACCAGGCCTCCGGTTTTTTCAAAATCAATATTCATTGTAATCATTTCAGCCGCAAAGATAATCGAGAATATGGCTTATGGATTTGCTTGTGCAAAAGAGGGCAAAAAAAAGCTCCAGAAGATTAGTCCTGGAGCCAGCAGCATTTTGAGAAAAATTAATATTGCGATGTGTGGTACATCGTATGTGTATAGCAAAGGTGTCAAGAAAATGAACACGGGTCAATCCCCTAAAAGGGGGATATTTCAGGTTTGTCCTGAGTTATTTGATAGGGATCTCAGAGATGAGTACTGTAGTGCCTGCTTTTGGTGAAGATTCTACCTTCAAGTCTCCAAACAACGCCTGAACCCGGAAGGAGATGTTTTTCATACCTAGTCCGTCGGATTCTTCCTTCACTTCAAATCCCCGGCCATTATCCTCATATGATAGCTGGCAGGTCTTGCCTCCAAAATATTGTAAGAAAACCTTAGAGGCCTGGCTGTGCTTACTGGCATTTTGTAACAACTCCTGGGTGATCCTGTAGAGGTGGCCTAGTTTGTCATCGTTCATTTTATCAGGCCACTGATGAAAGCTGGCATGAACCTTCATTTGGTTGTTGGAAAACTTAAGTGCCAGATCCTTGATATTATCTACAAAGGAGAGGCTATTGACCGAAGGGATTACGAGCCCATGACTCATATCCCTCACCTGATAGAGTGTCTCGCTCAAGACCTTGTCCACATAGTCTGAATCATGGATTTTATGTTTGGCGGAAGCCAGGTTTCCTCCGATGGCATCATGGAGTTCACGCCCTATCCTGTTTCGCTCACTTTCCTGACCGGAGATCAGGGCAAAAGCAAGGCTGCGCTCCTTTTGCTTGTTTTCTTCGAGCAGCTTATTTCGTTCCAATATCATCTTCCAGGCATCAACGATCGTGATAATCAAGAAGATCATAAATTCAAAAAAGAAGATGACCGATATAATGTTGAACTGCTCTGGCAACCTCCTGACTAGACCTACGTGAGGTGCCGCCACGACCACCAATACCACGTTGATAGAAATAAAATAAATGGCCAGGAAGAACCTGGCCCGTTGAATTCCCTTCCAGGATTTGTAGATTAGAAATGCCACGAGGTAGCCCAGGACTACTGTGGTATTGGTGACCGAAATAATGGAAATAAAAGAAGGAATAAACTCAGAAAATTGATTGAAAATCAGTGCAGCAATGAACATCAAAACCTGAACAATAATGACGTATTTGATGATTTTCTTGCCGTACAGCCAGTCTTGCTTGCCCTCTTCCAGACTTGTTTTGATAAACATGAACAGGAAAAAGTAGTAGACAACGTTCCATATATTTCTAAACAAATAGGACAAGTAGAAGTGATCTATATTGAAAATCTTGTGGTATCCGCCGAGCTCGGTTTCTACATACATGATCGCCCCAAGCATCATCAGTGCGTAATAAATGAATGCCTGGATTCGCGATAGAATATAGAGGCAGACGACCACCACGAAAATGATGAATACGGTGAGCCTGAACGCCGATAGATAGTACGTCCTGTTGTAAGAATCCACTAATAAATTGTGTGCGTCAAACATGCTCATAATAGGCTGCATGGACCACCCCTGGCCATCAAATCGAATGTAGCAGTCCACCACCTCTCCCATCTCAAAAGGCCACTCAATGGTATAACCATGCGTGATGTCGTTGCTGAGCTGTTTTCTGTCCCTGGTGGTTCCCAGACGTAGCAGTTGATCCGGTTTCTTGTTAGAGTTGAGGAAAATATCAATCTCGGGGATCATCACATAGTCGATATAGATCGACCTCAGCATGGCCTCATTGGCGATAAATCGTATTCTGATCCATCGCTCATCTGAAAACAGACCGAAGCACATGTCTGTTCGTGGCAGACCTGTCCACGTTCCATTGTCAAAGGCCGGCAGATCCTTTCCATTGAATTCAGGAGCTGGCCCCTCGTAGAGCTTGATGTAATCGTGAAGGCTTAAGTTGGTAGTTGTTTTTGAAACAATGACGGTGCCGTTGTGTTTAAGCTGTCGCTCATCACATGATGCAAACAGGGTAATGCCCAGCAGTAGGATAAGAATATGCCGCCATTTTGCCATTCCACTACTAGATTAAAGCAAAAGATTGTCTCTGGCAAACTGAATGATCTGGGCTTTGGATTTCACATTTAGCTTGGTGCGAATATTTTTAATATGGGTTTTGACCGTTTCTGTCCCGATGAAAAGAGATTGTGCAATTTCGCTCACCTGATGGCCGAGGCTGATCATTCGTATCACTTCTTCTTCCCTGGGGGTAAGGAAAACGTCTGCCATCTGGCTATTTTCCAGCATCGTCTCTACATTCTTGGAAAAGTAGGTTTCACCGGATGCAATGCTTTCAATGGCATGAATGAAGGTGCTATTGTCGTCAAACTTAAGGATATATCCCTGCACACCAAGGTCGACGCATTTGGTGACAATTGAGGGCTTATTGTGCATGGATATTACAAGGATATTAGGGCAATCCTTGCTCTTCTTTAGTTTTTCAATCAGCTCCAGGCCATTCATCTCAGGCATATCGATATCCGAAATGATCAGGTCAAAAGCGGTGAGATCCATATCTAGCACTTCCAGTGGGTTGCCAGCTTGCTGCACCTCGGCCTGCAAGTTTCTTTGAATGAGCTCAGCCGCACCCGAACTAAATAGGGCATGGTCGTCTACGATCAGGATTCTTATGAGGCTCATTTCAAATCTTCAATAGCGGTTCGAATAAATATAGTCATATCCGCATTGCGATCCCTTGTTTTTTTAGCTCTTCTTTTAAGACGGGAATTTCAATTTCTTTAAAGTGAAAAACGCTGGCTGCCAGTGCCGCATCAGCTTTACCTTCGATAAAGGTATCTGCAAAGTGCTGAATGGTGCCTGCACCACCTGAGGCAATCACCGGGATCTTGACCATATCGGATATTTTGGCCAAAGCCTTATTGGCAAAGCCATTTTTGGAACCGTCGTGATCCATAGAGGTGAAAAGAATTTCCCCGGCACCTCGATCTTCGGCTTCTTTGACCCATTCGAAAAGGTCGATTTCTGTTGGCACTTTTCCTCCTACAAGATGTACTTTCCACTCTCCATCAATCTGCTTTGCATCCACCGCCAGCACTACGCACTGGCTGCCAAATTGCAATGCGAGATCTTCCAGAACCTTTGGCTCTTTCACTGCCCAGGAGTTGATGGATATTTTGTCAGCTCCCCGGTGCAGAAGTGTATAAACATCTTCTACAGATTTAATTCCTCCACCCACGGTGAAGGGGATGTTGACTTTTTCGGCTACTTTTTCTACCAGATCGGCAGTGGTTTTTCTTCCATCACCAGTGGCGGTGATGTCTAGAAAGACCAATTCATCTGCTCCCTGTTCGGAGTAGATAGCTGCTAACTCAACAGGATCTCCCGCGTCTCTCAAATTGACAAAATTCACCCCTTTGACGGTACGTCCGTTTTTGATGTCGAGGCAGGGTACGATTCTTTTTGTGAGCATTACTTTTTGTTCTTTATTGTCAAATCTATTCCGTCATAAAATCCGAGCTGCTGGTCATTGAGCATCTTCACCCAAAAGGCAATTTGTCCTGTGTGATAGGAGAAGTGCTCCACCACATGGATGATGTTTCCGATTCCGGAAAAATCAAATCCCTGCACTTCTTTGTGTTCAAGAAGTCTTGCTGTCTCAACATTCTTGAAGGACTCCTTGGCTTTCTCGACAGTTTCAGTAAGTTTTTGAATCAGTTCGGTTTTTGAAAGACCTCCAGTCTGAGAAAACTCTGAATTTCTATCTCTATTGTCTTCAACTGACTGCAAAGAAGTGATTCCATACTGGGTGATGTTACCACACAAATGAAGGATCAAATTCCCAATGCTGTTAAGCGATCCATTAGGCCTTTGCCAAATCTGATCTTCGGAGACCTTGTCCAGTGCGACATTTATCATCCTCAAGCTTTCGTCCATCCGAAAGCGCGAGTTGTCGATAAATTCTTTTTGAAAAGTCTCCAGGCTATTCATCACAAAAAAGTTTCCAGTTCTTTTAGGCTAATTTTATTTTCATAGATGGCCTTGCCAATGATCACACCGTCCATGCCCAGCTCGGCTACTGCTTCAACATCCGAGATGTCAGTCACGCCGCCGCTGGCAACGATTTTTTGGGACGGGAAGGCTTCCATCAGGCCTTTGTACAGCTCCCTGGCGATTCCCTGTAGCATACCGTCCTTGCTGATGTCGGTGCAGACCATGTACTTGTTTCCCATGGCTACATACTCTGTGATAAGGTCAAAAAGGTCAACGGTCGATTCCTCCTGCCAGCCGTTGATGGCGATTTTTCGATCCTTAGAGTCTGCACTCAAAATGATTTTTTCAGCACCAAACTTCTCCAACCATTGGCCATAAAGCTCTTTGTTCTCAATCGCCACACTCCCCAAATTGACTTGAGCAGCTCCTGCATCGAATGCCGTATTAATGTCTTGGTCCGAACGAACCCCTCCTCCAAAATCAACGATGAGATTTGTTTTCGAGGCAATGATTTCTAGCACTTTCGCATTTTTGATTTCACGGGCTTTAGAGCCATCCAGGTCTACGAGGTGCAGGTACTTAATGCCTGCTCCTTCGAACTCCTTGGCTACCTCCAAAGGGTTTTCATTGTACACTTTTTTCTGGTCATAGTCGCCCTTGGTGAGGCGGACGCATTTGCCGTCTATTAAATCTATGGCGGGTATTATTCTCATATGTTAGTCGATGGTTGATAGACCATAGTCTATAGGTTTTTCTTTTCAATAGAATTTCTGAGACCAAATATCATTTTAATGATTTCTGTTAGAGTCTCATATTTTTCTTCAAACGTTTTTTGATCGATCAAGTCTCGCCCTTTGGCTAGATAAAGGCAATTCACCACTTCCAAAGCAGATCTGCTTGAGTAGCTCAAGAATTTTCTAAATTCTGGATTTGACTGGCCCGTTGAACCTTCTGCAATATTTAAAGAAATGGAATCAGTTGCTCGTTTTATTTGAGAGGTTAAAATGTAAAGTTCTTCCTTGGGCCATTCATGAGTCATTAAATGAACTTCATTAGAAAGTTCAATGGCCTTTTCCCAAACCTTTAATTTCTCAAACTTAAAATCTCCTTGTCCCATTTTCTCTATCGACTATTGACTCTCGACAATGAACTTTTCTACATCCTCACAAAATTCTTCAAAATCTTCTGTCCCAAGGCCCCGCTTTTCTCCGGGTGAAACTGGCACCCATAAAAGTTGTCCTTATGCAAAGCGGCACTAAAAGGCTTAGGATAATTGGCACTAGCGATGGTCCACTCAGAGAAAGGCACATAGTACGAGTGCACAAAATACGTGTACTCCAATTCCTCAAGTCCATCGAACAGCGGTGTTTTCAAACCTTCCACCTGGTTCCAGCCCATGTGTGGTACTTTGACTCCCTCATCAACAAACAACTTCACTGGCAAAGGAAAAATCCCCAATCCTTTGGTATCATTTTCTTCGGAGTGCTCGCACATCATCTGCATGCCCAGGCAAATACCCAAAAAGGGCTGTTGGGCATTTTTGATCGCATCCACCAGTCCATACTCTTGCAATGCTTTCATCGAGCTACTGGCTTCACCCACACCGGGAAAAATGATCTTGTCGGCTGATTCAATCGTATTGGCGGAGCGCGTCAATTCATACACAATGCCTAATCGATCCAGTGCAAATTTCACTGACTTTACATTTCCTGCTCCGTAATCTATTATTACTACTCTGCTCATTGTCTAATTTTTCCTCCCCCTCCCCCATCCAAAGGGAGATATTCTCCCCTGGGGGAGATAAAGAGGGGGTCTACAACATCCCCTTAGTAGAGGGTAAAATCATTTTTTCTTTGTCTTGCTTTACGGCCATTTTTATCGCCTTGGCGAAGGCCTTGAAAATCCCTTCGATCTTATGATGCTCATTGGTACCTTCGGCCTTGATGTTCAGGTTGCATTTCGATGCATCCGAAAAGGACTTGAAGAAGTGAAAGAACATCTCCGTCGGCATCTTGCCCACCATCTCACGCTTGAACTCAGCGTCCCACTCGATCCAGTTTCGACCGCCGAAATCCAATGCCACTTGGGCCAAACAATCATCCATGGGCAGACAAAAACCGTATCGTTCGATTCCTTTTTTGTTACCCAGAGCCTCAGCCACCGCTTCACCTAAGGCAATCGCCGTATCCTCAATCGTGTGGTGCTCGTCCACTTCCAGATCACCATTTACCTTGATTTTCAGATTGATCAAACCATGCTTGCTGATCTGATCCAGCATATGATCGAAAAAGGCTATACCTGTACTGATTTCCGATTGACCGGTACCATCCAGCTCTACTGAAATATCAATATCGGTTTCCTTCGTGGTTCTTTTCACCGAGGCAGTACGAGAACCACGACTTACCAATTCGTATATTTCCTGCCAATCGGTAGTGGTCAAGGAGATCACTTTTTCAAGTTCATTGTTTTCGGCCTGGCCTTCACCAGATCCCAACCCTTCCTCTTGTTTGAGGAAAATGGCCTTTGCTCCCAGGTTTTTGGCAAGCTCTACGTCGGTGATCCGGTCTCCGATTACAAAGGAATTCGCCAGGTCATAGTCGTCATTCATGTATTCAGTGAGCATGCCGGTTTGAGGCTTTCTGTTCGGTGAGTTTTCCTCGGGAAAAGATCGATCTATTTTGATGGCATCGAATTCTACGCCTTCGTTTTTGAAGGCTTCCAATACTTTGTTGTGTGTCGGCCAAAAGGTGTCCTCGGGAAAGGAATCGGTTCCCAACCCATCCTGATTGGTCACCATCACCAATTCGTAATCCAGCTTAGCGATTTTGGCCATCCACTGAAACGCACCTGGGTAAAACACCAGCTTTTCCAGACTGTCCAATTGGTAGTCCTCAGGCTCCAGAGCCAGCGTACCGTCACGATCTATAAATAGTACTTTTTTCATTCGTATTTTCTTTGAATGTCATCCTGATTCCGAATTCTCGAGAGAAGGATAGACATTAGAAGCCTTTACTCTTCGAGAACCTCAGAGTGACGGGCCAATTAATTCTCATTCGTATTGCCTTCCTCATCCAACTGCAAATAGGGGTTGAAGGCAATCTCCCACAAATTATCATCCGGATCAGCTACATAGCTGCTGTACCCACCCCAGAAAACCTTTTGCGGTCGTTTTTCAATTTTAACTCCTTTAGTTTCCAATTCTGCAATCAGATCATCAACCTCTTGTTCTGATCGCGTGTTGTATGCCAGGCTAAAAGCCTTGAACCCCGAACCTTCCGGACTTACTTCAGCATCTTCAGCCAGTTTGTCCTTAGGGTACAAAGACAATAAAATCCCATTGAGCTGGAAGAAGGAAATATTCTCATTGCTCGATGAGGTTTTCTTCCAACCAAACTTATTTTCATAGAAGTCATTCGAGACCTTTATGTCTTTGACTCCTAGTCCTATGATGGTAATTCTTGGTTCCATTTTCTATGCATTCTTATCTAACCAAACTTTTGCTTCGTGCTTAATAGCCCTTTCAATATTGGATAAATTGACTCCATCATAATAATAATTTACTCCCATTTCTTCCAATTCCATCCATCCATGGCGGAGCATATAAAATGGCATCAACTCTTTATTATAATTGGTTTCCATACAAAAATCAGTTAGTAGGTCGAGATAATAACGTATTTGATTCGACTCAAGAATCTGCAAGGCATAAAACTTGGCTTTCATTTTTTTTGCCTCCTCACCAGACACTTGGCCTAAACCTTGATCCGTCAAAACAGAACTTAGATAAGGTGATATCTCAAGTGAATCAACTGGTTTTGAGAAGGATGCTAACATGAGAACATTTTCTGTTTCATCACCCAACTTCATCAATTCAATAGCCCAGTCAACTGCCAAATCATAATCAAACGGGGGAGTCGAATGAGTCCTCATATATTCTGATAAGGTGTTGATGGCAACCATATTAATTAGTATAGTCTTTCAACCCTTCCACCAACTTCTCATTTTCCTCAGGCGTACCGATGGTCAACCTAAGGCAATTGTCGCACAGATACTCTTTCGACCTGTTGCGCACGATGATTTTTCTTTCAAGAAGAAAATTATACAGTTCCGTTGCATTCTCTACCTTGACCAATATGAAATTGGCATCCGAGGGAAAAACCTCTTTGATGCATTCCAGTTTTGGCAGAATTTCTTCCAGCTTTTTCTTTTCGGCTAAAATGACGTCCAAATTCTTTTGAAAACCCGCTACATCATTCAACATTTCCAGCGCCTTTTCTTGAGTCAGTTCATTGACGTTGTAGGGAGGCTTGATGGCATTCAAAACTGAGATAATCTCTTTCGAAGCATAGCACATTCCCAGGCGGATTCCGGCTAAACCCCAAGCCTTTGACAAGGTCTGGCAAACAATCAGGTTTTCGTATTTATCCAGTTCATTGATCCATGAGTCCTCCTCAGCGAAATCTATATACGCTTCGTCAATCACCACAATAGCCTTCTCAAGCGCCAAAAGTTTTTGGATTTCCTCCCTGATCAAAATATTCCCCGAAGGGTTATTGGGCGAGCAAATGAAGAAGATTTTGGTTTGATCGTCTGAAGCCTGAATCATGGCCTTGGCATTGAGCCTGAAGCCCAATTCCAAAGGCACTTTGTTGATCTTGATATTGTTCACCTCAGCCAGCACAGGGTACATGCCATAGCTGGGATTGTGCGAAACGATGTTGTCCACCCCCGGCTCACAAAACGCACGGAAAATCAAATCCAGCACTTCATCGCTACCATTGCCCAAAAGCATGTTTTCTATTGGAACACCTTTGATTTCCGACAGGCGCTTTTTTACCTTCATCTGGTACGGATCAGGGTAACGATTATATCCATTGTTGAATGGATTTTCGTTGGCGTCCAGGTATACGTCGGCTACCTCGGTAAACTCGTCACGAGCTGAGCTGTAGGGCGTGAGCGCCTTGATGTTGGGTCGTATTAAATTTTTTATGTCCATATTTAGATGTCATTTCGAGTGTCAGCGAGAAATCTTAACGATGTCCAATAAGATTTCTCCCTGAGGTCGAAATGACAAATTTCATCAATTGCCTAAATAATTTAGCCTCTTCGTCACTGCCTGCTTATGCGCCTCCAAAAGCTCCGCTTCCGCCATATATTCAATCGCCGGTCCGATACCCTTGATTCCTGCCTCAGAAATTTTTTGAAAAGTGATTTTCTTCATAAATGCATCCAGGTTCACACCACTGTATGAACGAGCATAGCCATTCGTTGGCAACGTATGATTTGTACCGGAAGCATAATCACCTGCACTCTCTGGTGTATAGTTTCCTATGAATACCGAGCCTGCACTTTTCAGATTGTTGAGATAAAAATCCTCATTTTCCACGCACAATATATAGTGCTCAGGAGCATAGGCATTGACGAAGTCCACACAGTCCTCATCAGACCCAAGACAAACAATCTTAGAGTTCTCAATCGCCTTTTCAGCAATTTCTTTTCTGGGAAGAACGGCCAACTGCTTCTCCAACTCCTCCTGAATCGGTAGAATTTGTTTTTCATCCTTTATCACACAAATTACCTGGCTGTCAATGCCATGCTCGGCTTGAGAAAGGAGATCAGAAGCGATGAATTCAGGATTGCCAGTCTCATCCGACATAACCAAAAGTTCAGAAGGCCCGGCAGGCATGTCGATCGCCACTCCTAGCAGGGTCGCTTGTTGCTTAGCCGCAGTGACAAACTGATTTCCCGGCCCAAAGATTTTATCCACAGACGGTACGCTCTCCGTCCCGAAAGTCATGGCACCAATCGCCTGGATTCCTCCTACTTTGAAGATTTTCTTTACTCCTGCATACTGAGCCGCAAACAAAATAGCAGGATTGATTTTCCCGTCTTTGTCCGGCGGTGTGCAAAGCACTATTTCCTCACATCCGGCAATCTTTGCAGGAATCGCCAACATCAACACCGTTGAAAACAGGGGAGCGGTACCTCCTGGAATGTAAATACCCACTCTAGGGATCGGTTTGGCGACCTGCCAGCATTTTACCCCTGGAGCGGTTTCAACTTCTACTTTTTCCGGCTTTTGCGCAGTGTGAAACTTCTCAATATTGCTAGCGGCAAGTTTAATGGCCTTTTTGAGTTCACCTGAAATCTGCGATTCAGCGGCTGACACCTCTTCCTCAGTTGCAGCGACCGTTTCAAGATTTGCCTTGTCAAACTTCAAGGTATATTCCTTCAGCGCTTGGTCTCCGTTGGTTTTGATGGCCTCAAAGACTTCCTTGACAGTCGCCTGCAAATCCTTTTGCTCCAGTTCGGGACGCTTGACCAAATCGGTCCACTCTTCCCGCTTCGGGTTGATTACGATTTTCATAGCACCATTTTTTCGATAGGTACAATCAACAGACCTTCAGCACCAGCTGCTTTGAGCTGATCGATCACCTCCCAGAATTTCCCTTCTTCGATCACAGAATGTACCGAACTCCAGCCTTCCTCAGCTAAGGGAAGTACCGTTGGGCTTCTCATCCCCGGAAGTAGTTTGATTACCTCGTTTACCTTGTCGTTGGGCACGTTCATCAAGGCGTACTTGGATTTCTTGCCTTTTTGTACGGCATCCAGTCTGAAAAGTAAGGTGTCCAAAAGGGCCAGTTGTCCTTCGTCCATTTGCTTGCTGCGAACGAGCACAGCCTCAGATTTGAGGATTACATCCGTTTCTTTTAAGCCGTTTTTAAAAAGCGTGCTTCCTGAGCTCACAAGGTCACAAATCCCCTCTGCCAGGCCAATGTTTGGCGCAATTTCTACAGATCCTTTGATCAGGTGAATTTCTGCGGAAACCCCTTTTTCTTTCAAATATGCCTGGACAGAATTAGGGTATGATGTGGCGATTTTTTTTCCTTCAAAGAACGATGCATCGTTGTAGTCTGCGTCTTTGGGCACAGCCAGGGAAAGCCGACATTTGGAGAATCCTAATGGACGGACAGTCTCCACGTCGTTCTGCGATTCCACCAAGAGGTTTTCTCCTACAATCGCAAGATCAGCTACGCCATCTTCAACATATTGAGGAATGTCGCTATTTCTCAGATAGAGGACATCCAAAGGGAAATTGGTGGCGCTTGCTTTCAATTGATCCTTGCCATTGTCGATGTGGATACCACAATCTTTGAGCAATTGGATAGATTCTTCGTTTAGTCTTCCTGACTTTTGTACAGCAATCTTGAGTCTACTCATTATTTTGTTTTTGTGTCTGAGTAAAAATGGGCGGGCAATGTCATAAAAAATCCCGTCCAAAATTATTCAGACGGGATTAAAAGTTATCTTAAACTACACAACTATCTCACCTCGCCTGAGCGATCAAATGATGGTGATGATGGTGTGTATAGTTGTTCATTTCTTCGTACTGAATGGCAAAATTAGAAATTTATTCCGACTCTGAAATACAATTATCAAAAAATCAAGTCGACATGAGTGGGGCTATTTTTGACGTTATCGTCTGTTCGTGATCGCAGTAGGAACATTTGTAGTACTTCTTGAGAAGGCCCTCTTCTCCATCGGTTGGTTCCAGGATCATTTCCTCTTTGATTTCATGCGCTGTGCGGTATGAGCACTTTTGGCAAATCACCAAATGCAGACTCCCTTTGTAAGTCTCAATCAACTTAAAATCAGATTCCTCATCTACCCAAACATCATATTCGTAGGCATTGATCTTCTCATGCTCTATCATGTCCTTGGTCAAGTGTACATCCTCTTCCTCTTCGGTCAGCATGCGCATTTTATTGCCCGTCACCGGTGACACCCGACGTTTAAAACGCAATCGATGCAATTTTTTCTCCAAGCGAAATGGGTAATACACATGTAGATAGATGTTGGCAAAATAGGCCAGCATAAATCCCACACCAATCGTGACAAATGTTTTCACAGTCAGTATGAAAGAGGTGCTGGTTACGTTTTCCCGCACAATGACGGAATTAAGAAATAGGGAGAAACTCACAATCAGTCCGGCAGTAGTGAGCCAATAGTATTTGATCTCATTTTTTTCCATGAACTCATGTTTCCTGGTGGGTTTCCTCCTAAAGACCAATAACAGATGATAATAGAAAAAAACAACCACAGAAGCAAGCAAAGTAATCTCCGCCCATATCAGCACGATTTCATGCCAATGGTGTATAAAAATTTCAAAATCCTTTTTCATTTTCTTAGTACTTAAAGACAACAATTAATAAATGCATCTCGATGGATATTTGAGATTGCCTCCCGGGCACACACAGAATCCAGAAAGTGATGACGCTCCAGATTATCAATGATCCTCTCGGCCATTTTAGGTCGGAGATCCATTTGATTGAGCATGTACACGGTCATGATAGAGTCCTGCTCCATGAGTTCAATCTGTTTTCTTATGATTGATGAGTCCAGTAATATTTCGGACTCCGCGCAGCCTTCTTTTGGATCGTCCGCATGTTCCTTGTATTCAAACCATCCAATGGATCCAACCAGGAATGCGGAGAATAGAACAATCAGTGTTTTCATGATTTTTTGTCTTTTGGTTATTCAACATAGTCTAAATCATAGGCCTGTGGGTGAGAGACGGTCTCACTGGTAGCAGGATCTATGCTCGAGTGGTGGGATAGAATCGTTCCATCCTTGATCACAAATGAGAATCGAAGCAGATGCTCGTTTTGAAATCCCTGGGATTTCCACTTGACCTTGTACTGCCCACTATCAATTTTGATCCCATTGATCCGCTGCGTGGATACCTGAAAAGGAACCACCTCCAAGTCGTCTTTTTCAAAAAGATCTTTCAATAAGTCTTTTATCTGGTCTCTGGTGGTTCTGATTCGGGTAGAAAAGGCAGGAATCATGACAGGATCATCAGCGTACAGACGCATGGCATTGTCAATATCATGGCTATTAATAGCCGCTACCCATTTGTCCAAAATAGGCACTACAGGTTCCATGATTTTATCCGCTAGTTCCAGCTTGTTTTGTGCACTGCTTTCGCGAAAGGATTCTCTGAATTGAAAGAATATTTCTGCTTCTGACCTGCCAATTCTTTTCATGAAAATGTATTGGATAATGGCATGCCCAACGAGCACGACCAAAAGACCTTCGAATATTCCAAACTCAAAAACCAGCAGACCACAAATACCGGCCATGATCAGAGCATATCTTCCTTCAGACTTTACATGCGTCAAGTTGGCGATCATCTTCCATCCGGAGTACACCATAATGATTCCAAGGGCATATTCAGGTAGGTGAGATAAAACCTCCGGAAAAAGAACCACTCCTAAAAGCACTAGCGAAGTGAAAAGGTTTGAAGTCTTGGTGACTGCTCCCGCCGCAGTGTTAGTTGTACTTTTAGCCAGACCATCCAGATTGGTCATTCCACCAAAGAATGTGGCGCCCATGTTAGCGATCCAAATAGCAAAAAGACTGTTGTTGGTATCAGCTTTCCTTTTCATGGGATCCATTTTCTCAATGGCCACATTACTCATCACCTGTTCTATCACATCGATCGTGCCCAGCATCGTCGCAAAGCCGACCATTTTGAGAATGACGTACAACGTTTGTTTACCATTCATATGATCCAAATGTGGAAGTGGTAAGTTCAGCTCAAACGGCACATGATCAATAGCAATCATGGGCAATGGCATGAAGAAGCTTAGCGCAAAACTTGTGACCATGATCACAAAATAGGGCAATGCCGGCATCTGCTTTTTGTAGTACTTGTATAGCAATACAAATGAGATGAACGATACTATACTCAAGAGAATCACCAATTCTCTTTCGAGGTTGAGCCAGGTATCAGTTTCATGCTCTATGTCGTACAAAAAGGGCACAAATTTTAAAGCGATCTTCAACCCAACCCCTGCGAGCAGACCTTCCACCAGGTAGTGAGGCACTACCCTGAGAATGAATTTCTCCCAGCGGTACTTCCAGACCAATACCTGAAACAATGCAGTCAGCATGATAACAAATGGCATATTTTCCATCCCAAAAGAATGGACGCCCAAGGCAAGAGCCGGTGCCAATCCAGCCGCGACCCCTGGCATACCGGTATAGTTTCCAGGCTTAAATAAATAGGTGATAAAACTGATGACTCCTGCGAAAATCACAGTATACAATCCTGTCATGATAGGGTACTCTGACATCAGGCAGATGCCCACGGTAAGGGGTACTGCCATTACTCCGGTCACGATACCCGCCAGGGCATCTTGTCTTATATATTTGAAAGTATTATCTAATCTCTTTTTCATTTTAATAATGTTTTAAAAAAAGTGCTAATGATGGACTGGTTGAAAAGTCTCAAATGGAGATACTGACCTCAGAGGCCTGAGGGATCGATTCGCAAGTCGGAATTAGCAAAAAGAGATTTTCAGGCAGCAGTAGAGCACATATAGCCTGAATGTAATAAGAGGTAAATGAGAATTGATGCCAAGATAGTGGCTTATAGAATCCTGAGTATAAAACGCATAGGAATGAGAGAGGGGTAGTGCATGATCTAGTCCAAAATCAAAAAGGACATCCTTTCGGTTGGTTTCAGACTTTTCCCTGAGCTCCTCTTCGACTTCTCTTCCATCGACATTTTCCCACGGATCGTCAAAGAGAAATCCGCTGAACTCCATTGTGCCTAATACTCCAACCAGGAGCGCTGCAACGAAAGGAAATATGAATCGCTTCTTTGACATAATACAAAGTTGGAGCTAGGTTTCATCAAGAAATAGGACTTATAATTTGGAGAAATGTGATTAATGTTACATTTTTCTGTAACCCAATCTGGTGTTTCAATGAAAGTTGACGTTAACAAATTTGAGTTTCAAAGCGAGAAGATTCTATCTTCTCTATCAGAGGGTCAGAAAGAAAAGTTTCTTGACGCATCGGAAAAACTTATCTTCAAAAGAGGTAAGCTAATTTTCTATGAAGGGGGTATCCCTACAGGGGCCTTCTTTATTCTCAGCGGTAGAGCGAAAATTTACAAAACCGGGCTTGACGGCAAGGACCAGATTTTTTATATCTACAAGTCTGGAGACCTGCTTGGCTATCATGCATTGCTTTGCAACGAAAACTATGAAGATGCATGTGAGGCGCTTGAAAATTGTGAAATCCTCTTTGTATCTAAGCCCAATTTCCTTCAGCTGCTCAAAAAAATCCCGGAACTCAATATGCTGCTACTCCAAAACATGAGCCATGAGTTCGGGGTATTGGTAAATACCATAACCATCCTTGCCCAAAAACCATTGCGGGAAAAATTGGCTATTTACCTGTTGATACTTAAAAACCGATACCTTGATGAAAGTAATCCAAAGGGTCAAATCACTCTTCCGAGGGAGGATCTTGCCAATATTATTGGTACAGCAAGGGAGAGTCTCGGACGTTTGCTCAAGGATTTTAAAGAAGAGGGCCTGATCAAAATCGAAGCGAAGGCCATCGAGCTGTTGGAAGTAGAGAAGCTCAAGAAAATTGCGAGTTCGGAAAACTACAAAAAAGCCCGCCTCAGTAGTTAAAGCGAGAACGCTTACTGCTAGAATTCATTCATAGTATACCGAAACTGAGTTAGGGTTCCTTTCTAAAAGTTAAGAATCAAATAGATACTTAGTTGTTCGTCCCTGTCTCAATTGTTAATTTTCAGTTCATTTTTAAAAAAGACAACCATGAATTCAACACAAGCACTTGATCGACTAAAAGACGGAAACAATCGATTTATTACCGCCACACCAAATACCCCTGTGCAAGGAAGCAACGAACGAGCTGCTTTGACAGGAGGACAATCACCCTTTGCAATTATTCTATCATGTGCCGACAGTAGAGTGGTGCCAGAGACCATATTTGATACAGGGTTAGGAGAGATTTTTATCATTCGGGTCGCCGGCAATGTCGCCAACACCTCCTCAATTGCCAGTATAGAATACGCTGTTGCTCACCTTGGAAGCAAGTTGATCGTGACTATGGGGCATCAAAGTTGCGGTGCCGTAGGTGCAGCCGTAGCAGGAGGGGATAATGGCCCCAACCTAAACAAGCTCGTAAGCTACATCACCCCTTCGGTTGACAAACTTGGCTCTGATGCACCTTTGGATGCCATCATCAAGGCAAACGCCAACAATTCAGCAGAGACATTGATAAACAGCTCGACGATAATAGGTGATGCGGTCAAATCAGGGGACGTGAAAATAGTTTCAGCCTACTATAACCTTGACTCAGGTAAGGTTGAATTTGACGTTTAATTCTGGCCAATTATCTTGATAATATTAAAAGGCTGATGAAGTTAATAGTCATTTGACTTGTATTTTATCAGCCATATTTCCCCATAGTGGTGCATGGCACTGGCCTTTTTTTCAGCTTCATTTCCTACGCCAAAGTAAATATCCACATGGCCACTGCCTTTGATCGCTCCGCCGGTATCCTGAGCGATTAGAATCCGGTATTCGTGCTTAAGTAGTTTGCCCTCTTCATCCAGAATAGGGACTTTGGCCAGTAATAGACTACCCAGAGGAATGTACTTGGGATCAACGGCTATTGAAATTTCTGGTGTTAGTTCAATATTCGCTGCTCCGACCACTTTGGATTGAGCCTTGGTGAAAAAGGTATATGAAGGATTTTTATTCAGCACATGATCAAGGCTGTCAGGGTATTTTTCAAAGTACTTTCGAATGGCGTCTAGGGAAATGTCAGCTTCTGAAATTTGCTTTGAGCCGACCAGATATTTTCCAATACTCACATATTTTTTGCCATTGTTGCCTCCATAGCTCAGCAGTTCAATCGAGCCATCTTGGTATTGCACATACCCGGAACCCTGGACTTGCATAAAATAGTTGTCGAGAAGACTTGACGAATAAACTAACTCCAGGTTTTGCTTTGCCAAAGCTCTGTCTGAGTCGATTTCCTTTCTGCTTGGCATCTGTGAATTTGGGATGGACGGCCGTTCATAGAGCGGATATTGAAAAATTGAGTCCTTCTTTTTTCTTACCTGCAAAATGGGTGTGAAGTAGCCTGTAAAGTGGACATTGCCTTTGCTGTCCTCCCCATTGATTTGGTAGAAATCGAAATTGGATAAATCTGAGGAATCGATAGCCATCTGACTAAAAGCCCTATTTGATTTTTGAAGATCTGAGGAACTGATGGTCAAGCCATCTAATTCATAATCTTCTGAATCCTTGCGGTTAAGGTATATCTCATTTTGTTTTAGAGCCTTTTCTAGGAGTGAATCAAATTTTACAGTATCAAATTGAGTTTTGGTTTTACTATAAACACGCTGAAATGCCGCATTTCCCTCAACCTTCCCGTTGTTTTCAAACTCATATCCATGTCCAAGATTTTGACTAAAGGATTGATAACTTGAAAAGAAAAGTATAAGAGCAACGAGTCGCATTTCTAAAAGGCCAGCTCAGCTAAAACAGCCACTCCTGCTCCTAAGCCACTGATCAGCATCTTTCTGGTGTTCCAATGGTGCTCCGGGCTTGACTCTATGAATATGGTGGTTGAAATATGAAGGAAATTTCCGGCCACAAAGGCAAACAGCATTACCATTCCGTCCATTCCCAGTAGGTCGTTGCTTCCTATAAAGGAACCGGTAAAAATCCCAAGTGGAGAGGATAATGAAAAAATCACCAACAGCCAGATTTGCGTCGTGGTTGACTTAAAATAGCAGGCAAGCACAGACATCAGGGCCAGTGCTGCGGGAATTTTGTGCAGTGCAATGCCAGCCAGCAAGGCCCCTTCTGTATGTGAGCCGTGGATTGTTTCCGGATGCGCCAAAAGAGTTCCCTCCAAAAAACCGTGAAATGAAAGGGCAAGCATTAGAGTTAGCCCGGATAGTGAGGTGTGTTTGTCTTCGTGCTGGTGCACATGCATATGCCCGTGCTCAACTCCACTGGTGAAATACTCGAGCAACTGCTGAAAGTAGAACCCTCCCAAAATGCTCAGGGCAATGTAGAATCCATTGACGCCCGTCTCAAAAAGCTCAGGTAGTAAATGTAGTATCGTGATGGAAAAAAGAAATGATCCTGCAAAGACGAGAAAATGTTTCACGTGCGCTTTCATCAGGTCTATTGACCGTATGGCGATAAACCCACCCAATAGAGCTGAAAGAAACAATATGATGGCGCTTTTTATCATGCTTTTTGTATCACGAAAATTAGACGATCCGACTTTTCCCGAAGGTAAGGCGACAACTGATAGTCTCCATACACGTTGAGCACCCGCAGATTGTTTTCCTCAAAGTAATTCAAAAACTCTACCCTTCGTATGGCCTTTACTTTTTCAAAGAATTCGTAGCTCTGGCCATGGTCCTCCACGGTTATTTTTTTTAGGATGTAATCGTCATCTGTGTACCGGCGTTCGATCCGGAAGGTCACATTGTCGATTACTTTGGTTTCGTTTCTTACCAGGTTGTTGATGACCACATAGGGGTTCAAAAAGTCAAACACCAGTTTCCCTCCTCGTTTAAGCGACTGCATCGTGGTGCCGATCACGTCGAGGTTTTCCTGCTTCGAATCAAAATATCCGAAACTTGTAAACAGGTTGAAGACATAGTTGAAGGTATTAGGTTGATATACATCCCGCATGTCATGCACTTCAAACTTGAGGGTTTTATTGGCGTGTATATTAGCCAGCTCTATATTGTTGGGGGACAAATCCACCCCCACCACATCAAAACCCTTTTGATTGAGATAAATGGAATGTCTTCCTTTGCCACAAGCCAGATCGAGGACTTTGGAGCCTTTTGGTATCAGGTGCTTTAGGATGATTGCATCCAAAAATCGAGCGGCCTCTTTATAGTCACGGTGCTTATAGAGTATGTGATAGTAAATGGTATTGAACCATTCGTCGTACCATTCCTTTTTGGACATTCAGTTTTTAGGGATGCGATTGGAAAATTTGGGCAAATATAAGTGTAAAATCCTTTGTGTTATTTAGTCCAAAACTTCCACTTGATTGGCGATTCCTTCGGACGCATACCACCTTAGCTGACCTTCGTCATCTGAGTAGATAAGAAAACCCTCAAGACCATTGTTTTTCTCGATCATTTCAATGGCTTTTTCCAGGCCCATGACCATGCACGCAGTGGCATATCCATCAGCCAGCGTACAGTTCGAAGCGTAAATAGAGGCGCTCAGCAGACTGTGCCTGGAGGGGTAACCCGTATAGGGGTCAATAGTATGGGAAATGATCTTTCCGTTTTCCATATAATAATTTCGGTAGTTGCCGGAGGTAGCGATCGATTTGTTGTTGACAAAAGTGGTGGCAAATAAATTTCCTTGTGAGCCTTCCATGCTGGGTTTTTCAATACCGATTTTCCAAACATTCCCTTCCTGGTTTCTGCCCTTACAGGACACCTCGCCTCCGATCTCCACCATAAAATGATGGATGCCTTTTTCATTTAAATGTTGAGCCACCACATCAATGGCATAGCCCTTGGCCGAGGCACTGAAATCCAGCACAATATTTTGAGGTTTTTTGGCTCCCTTTTGGGAATACCGGACTTTATTATAGCCAACTAAAGCCCTGAGCGAATCTATTTGAGCACTGTCCATTCTTGAGTCCTTGTTCTTGCCAAAACCCCAGGCATTGACCAGAGGACCTACTGTAGGATCAAACGCACCATTGCTGTTGTCATATACTTCACGACTCATCTCCAGCACCGGAAACATAAACGGAGATGTAAAGGTGATAGAATCCGATTCGTTAAACAGTGAAATCTCCGAGTCAGATATGTAGGTAGATAGGGCCTGATTGAAAGCGACGAGAATTGAATCGACATGCCGCTTGCTTACATTCTCCGAACCATGGATGTACTTGATCGAGTAAGGAATGGTACCCATGGTGGCGCCTTTAATGACAATGAGTTGATCTGCTTTGGAGAGTCGAACTTGTCGCCAAATGAATAAAATGGCAACGGCCAGGACGACCATGAATATTCTGCGCTTTTGCATGGAATTGGTTTTCGTTGGCAAAGAAAGAATAATTCAGGCAATTGCCCTAAATCGCCGTGCCGAATTCCAGCGTATGATCGGAATCTTGTATTTTTGGCAAAATTCATGAATCAATGCGTGAGGATTATTTAAGTCCGGATGGAGAAGGGATGGAGCCCGAAGAGGTAGAGTTTGAAAAAGCTCTGAGACCCTTGTCGTTTGACGACTTTACCGGACAGAATAAGGTGGTTGAAAATATCAAGGTATTCGTGATGGCAGCCAAGCAAAGGGCAGAGCCTCTGGATCATGTTTTGTTGCACGGCCCTCCTGGTCTGGGCAAGACAACCCTCTCACACATCATCGCCAACGAGCTAGGTTCAAATATCAAAGTGACCTCCGGTCCGGTGATGGACAAGCCCGGAGATTTGGCAGGACTGCTCACCAATTTAGAGCCCAATGATGTTCTTTTTATAGATGAAATCCATCGGTTGAACGCGGTGGTGGAAGAGTACCTGTACTCGGCTATGGAGGACTACAAAATCGACATTATGCTCGACTCAGGCCCCAATGCGCGATCGGTGCAGATTGGATTGAATCCATTTACGCTGATCGGTGCTACCACTCGTTCAGGATTACTGACCAGTCCGCTTCGAGCCAGGTTTGGGATCAACGCTCGGCTGGAGTATTATGATGCCAAACTGCTGTCCAAAATTGTCACTCGCTCTTCCAATATTCTTGAGACTCCAATTGATGCTGATGCATCTTCTGAGCTGGCAAGAAGAAGTAGGGGTACGCCCAGGATTGCTAATAATTTGCTGCGTAGAACCCGTGATTTTGCCCAGATCAAAGGAGACGGAACTATCACCAAAGGAATTACAAACATGGCACTCGATGCACTTGATGTAGATGCCAATGGTCTGGACGAAATGGACAACAGGATTTTGTCTACGATTATCAACAAGTTCAAAGGGGGGCCGGTAGGAATCTCAACCATAGCCACCGCTTGTGGGGAGGAGGCTGACACCATCGAAGAGGTGTACGAGCCATTCTTGATTCAAGAGGGATACATCAAACGAACCAGTCGAGGACGGGAGTGTACTGAGCTGGCTTACAAACATTTGAATATTGTGCCGCCGAGTCGGACAGGGACGCTTTTTGATTGACCCTATTCTTGTGCTGCGAGAAAGAAATTATACCTTTTCACTAGTTCTCGTACGTCGCTGGCTCCATCGTATTTTCCAGCTTCAATGTCTTTGACGAGTTCTTCATGGTCATCAAAATATGTAGCTGCGACTTTTCTCATATTTTTAAAAATGCTCACCTGATCGGTTTCAGCTTTTTCTATTGCGGCGTCCACCGCCAGCTCCGTGGCAATCTCTGCAGCCAGGCATAGAACAATATTGTCAATTGGATAGTCAAACCCTCCAAATTTTCTCTTTTGGGTAAAGAGCACAGTTACATTCGCCTCATCTCGTCTTTTTACACAATAGTACCGTGTTTCCACTCGATAGGTTAGAGCGTAGTTGACAGTTTCTTTTACATAGTATTTGACAGGCCCGTCGAGCAGAATTCTAAACCTCTGACCTTCAATCATTTCATAGGAGTGACGTCCATATTTGTATGCAGTGACCTCTCCGATTTTGTACTTTGTTACTTTTCGGGTCCTGGTATTATATAGTTTGAATTTTACCGAGGTGGGAAGAATTCTTCCTCTTAAAGTATCCCCTGCCTTCAGAACCAGGTAGCCATAAAGGAAAGGAGACCTGAGCGTATAAGATCTTGCATGTGTAGCCGAAACTAAAGAAGTAATGACAATGAAGAGTAGAAGGGTCTTTTTCATGGACGGATCTGGTTAGGATTGTTAGCTAAGAATATCTAATCTTACAAGTAGCATTTCCAAATGAAATAAACAACCAGTACAATCTGAGGGTTTATTCGATGGGTAGGCCCAAATACTCTAACAACTGGTCAAATTTGAATACTAGCAGACTCACCCACCTCATCAAACAGAAAAGCCATGAAGAAGGCTTTCAATATTGTGGTATTGCAAAGGCTGAGTTTCTGGAAGAAGAGGCCCCAAGGCTGGAGAAATGGCTTAATCAAAACATGCATGGTGAGATGGCCTACATGGCCAATCATTTTGACAAACGACTGGATCCCAGAAAATTGGTTGATGGAGCTAAGTCTGTCGTATCCCTGATTTATAACTACTACCCCAAAAAAGACCTTGCTAAAGAGGGCAGTTACAAAATTGCCAAATATGCCTATGGAAAGGATTACCACCATGTCATCAAGCCCAAACTCAAAACCATTCTCAATTCAATTGTAGAAGAAGCAGGCGCCGTGAACGCAAGAGTTTTTGTCGATTCTGCACCTGTACATGAGCGGGCTTGGGCCGCTAAGTCAGGTTTAGGCTGGATCGGAAAAAATTCACTTTTGCTCAATCGTGAAATGGGTTCTTTTTTCTTTCTGGCCGAAATAATCCTGGATGTAGAGTTGGAGTATGATGGCCCGATGAAGGACTACTGCGGCACTTGTACAGCTTGTATAGATGCGTGTCCCACCGATGCGATCCCGGAGCCTTATGTAGTGGATGGTAGTCGGTGCATTTCCTATTTCACGATAGAACTGAAAAACGAGATTCCCTCTGATTTCAAAGGTCAATTCGATGACTGGATTTTCGGTTGTGACATCTGTCAGGAGGTCTGTCCCTGGAACCGGTTCTCAAGGCCACATAATGAAACAGAGTTTCAACCCCACGAAAAACTTGAGGGCATCGACAAAATGGGTTGGGAAGAAATGACAGAAGAGCTTTTCAGAGAAATTTTTAAGGGGTCTGCGGTTAAGCGGACGAAGTATTCCGGCCTAAAGAGAAACGTATCCTTTAATGGACAATGAGTCTTTGAAAAAAAATCTCATCCCGAGCAAACAACTGAATCAGATACATCCCTTCTGTAATGTCTAGCAATATTCTTTTTTGATCTTCAGTCAGACTTCTGGACAAAATGAGAGACCCTGAAGCACTGTACACCATTATTCTTTGAACGCCTTTATCATTTGATATTCGAACTTCCCTTCCTACTCTGAGCGGGTTAGGGTAAAGTTTAGGTGCCGATGGGGATTCCTCAGGAAGACCCAATACATGAAGAAGTGATGTACGATAGTAAGCCAAGTTTGCATTCTCGATACAACCATTTGAATCTTGAACTTCCACAGCATAAATCCCGTTTTCTGCAAACTGAATTGAGTCAGTAGTGCTTTTTTCAGGGTTATTCCATTGGTAAGCGTATGGTGGTGTGCCTCCTGTAACGACTGCCCATCCAGAGGACTCGTTACGGTTAGTGACAACTTCAAGTTTAGGCGGGTCCGATAATAAAATCGACAAATTCTGAATACACCCATCTACACTCTCTGCGTATCCCAAATACTCACCAGCGGAAAGGTTGTTCATTGTTCTGGAAGTGTCGGTTTTCTCCCATTCAATATATTGCAAATCTGAGGCATGAACTGATATTGACCCAGATTCCTCTCCAAAGCATAGGGGGTCATGGGCCTCTATTTCCAGATCACTGAATGAATTCGTGAAACCTAATTCTACAGCTATGGAATCCTGGTATTCGATGCCATTGCCCGATACACTTACACTGTATGTGCCGGATTCTCCTACCCTTATTTGAGGCATGAGTTCCCCATTAGACCACCTATAGTTCAACTCAGAACTATACAGTCCGACACCAATCTCCACTTCTTCATCTGGACAAACCTGGCCTGAGTTTTTGGATTGAATCTTTGGTTGAAAGAACGTGCTTTCTCCTTCGATTACTTTATGTGTTTCATTCGCATCAATGTTATACAAATGATCGATGTGTCCACTGGGCCATTGAATTTTTGCAGAATCAACCTGTGAGTACTCTTTCAACCCGAAATGAAGGTACTGACTGTTTTGACCCAGAAAACTAATGCCACAAGTACGGGATTTCATATACTTTTTTCCTTCAATGAATATTTCTACCCTGCTACCGATAGCGTCGCGATTGCTCAATGTGCCGACAAGCTCGAATTTGACCCACCCATAATCTCCAGCATTACTTTTCCAAAGCGAGGCCATTTCATTTCCCTCTTGGTTCACCACGACATCTGGGTAGCCGTCATTGTCAATGTCTCCAATGGCGTTTGAATAACTCTCGAGCGGTGTTTCGACAAGATCAAATCTCTCGAATTCCAGACCCTGATTAATAAAAATGGTGCTAGAGGAATATTTGCCTCCTTCACTACATCCGCTCACATAGAGATCGAGATCCATGTCATTGTCAATATCCAAAAAGTTGGTGCCCCAGCCAATTCCATGAAACTCTGTTCCATAGTTTTCTGAAACCTCATCGAAGGACTCTCCGGAATTCAAAAGGAGTTTATTGCCGGGAGGCATATTGGTGACATAAAGATCTTCAAAACCATTATTGTCGACATCACCAAGCGCGATGCCCATGCCTGAAACTTCTGGAAGGTGACTGTTTGTTTTGAGTGCGACATCCATGAATGAGTTATTACCTCGATTTTTGAACAAGGTGCTGTGCGGGGATAAATCCTGCACTATATATATATCCAGCCAGTCGTCTTGATCAAAATCAAAGAATGTGGCACAGAAAGGGAGCTTGCTAGAGTCTGCAACCCCACAGACAAGAGTTTTTTCGATAAAACCTTTTTCGCCATTATTCTTAAACAGTCGATTGGAAGAGGTCGAAGGATCACCATCATATCTTTTGTCCGTGATATACAGATCCAAAAGACCATCTCGATCATAGTCAGCCCAGGCTACCCCTAGAGAAGTAAGGTTTTCAATTGGTAATCCCTTTTTTTCGGTCACATCCTCAAAGGTGAACCCATTATTTTCGTACAGTCTATTGGGCCCATCAAAATTGGATACGAAGAGATCCAGGTCTCCATCGTTATCATAGTCCACCCATAGCACATGCTTTGCCTCACCCGTTTCACTCAAGTATGGTGGGCTTACCAATTCGAATGTTCCTTGATTATTTCTGTAAAATTGGAGTGGTTTGCCTTTGGTGGTGGCAAAGGTGAGATCATCCCATCCGTCCTTGTCAAAATCAGCAAAGCTCACTCCGCCTCCAAGGACACTTTTACCATACTGAACCTCAATGCCCAAAGGTTTTGCCATATTAGTCAATGGAGTTTGAGCAAAGGGCCTGCTAAGCAAAAAGAATGTACAAAAGACCAAAAAAAGAAACCTCCTCATTCCGTGATGTGGTAAAAATCAAGGGATAAGAACTAACATTAGTTAGTTTAAACTTAAAAATATGAAATATATTCCTCTATTCAGAGGTTCAGATGGATTTGTTATTGGGTGACAATCAGTTGATACTAATTTGTTGTAAAGTTTTTAGAGGTACTCATCTTACCTATCATGAGAATAAACGTATAATTTTGCCAGCCTATTTTAAAGCACGATATGTCAGATAAAAATCCGCTACTTCAGCCATTTAGTACCCCGTTTCAGGTTCCACCCTTCAATGAAATCAAGCTTGACCATTACAAGCCAGCCGTAGAGCAATTGATTAAATCCTCCCTGGAAGAGATTGGTGACATAGCTAACTCAGATGAAGCTCCGACATTCGAGAATACAGTGGTTGCCCTAGACCGTGCTGGAGGCCAATTGGATCGGGTTGTAGAGACTTTTTTCAATCTCAACTCTGCTGAGACCTCTGACGAAATGCAGACTTTGGCCAATGAGATTTCTCCTATGATGACGGAGTACGGGAATGAAATTTCTCAAAATGAGGCTCTTTTCACTCGCATTAAGAAAGTATACGATACCGAACTGTTGGATTTAAAATCACCCGAGGATAGTATGTTGCTGGAAAAATCTTACAAGGGTTTTGTCAGATCAGGAGCCAACCTCAACGAGGCAGACAAAAAGAAATACCGGGAGCTATCAAAAGAACTTTCGATGACTTCCTTGAAGTTTGGTGAGAACGTACTCGCAGAAACCAACGCCTATGAGCTATATATTGAAAGAGAAGATGATCTAAAGGGGCTCCCTGATGGAATCAAGGAGGCGGCTGCCACAGCGTCAGAGGCCAAAGGCAAACCCGGATTGTGGCTGTTTACCTTGCAGGCCCCAAGTTTTGTTCCCTTTATGGAGCATGCCGAAAACAGGGAATTGAGGGAGAAGCTCTATCGGGCCTATATGTCCAAATCCTTCAAGGGTGATGACAAGGACAACCAGGAAATTGTCAAGAAGATCGTGAAGCTGAGAAATGAGAAGGCACGTTTGCTAGGCTATAAATCGCACGCCGAGTATGTCCTTGAGGAGCGCATGGCTGAGTCGAAAAGGAAGGTGACGGACTTTCTGGAGGACTTATTGGAAAAGGCTCTGCCCAAGGCCAAAGAGGAATTCGAGGAGGTCAGGGCTTTTGCTAAAAGCGAAGGGTTTGAAGGCGAACTGCAGCGATGGGATTGGGCTTTTTATACTCAAAAACTCAAAAACAAGAAGTTTGAACTCAATGATGAGTTACTCAGGCCCTACTTCGAACTGGACAAATGCGAACAAGGCATTTTTGAGGTAGCACGGAAACTTTATGGCCTTCAGTTTAAAGAAAATGAGGAAATTCCTGTTTATCATCCCGATGTAAAAGCCTATGAGGTGCTAAACGAAAATGGAGACCATGTTTCTGTATTTTATGCAGATTATTTTCCAAGGGAAGGAAAACGTGGAGGTGCATGGATGACTTCATTTCGAGGACAATGGAAAGATGGTGAAGACCACAGACCCGTCGTTTCGATTGTATGTAATTTCACTCCCCCCTCTAAAACAAAGCCGTCACTTCTCACTTACAATGAGGTAGAGACACTGTTTCATGAGTTTGGTCATGCGCTGCACGGTATGCTCGCAAATGGCACCTATTCTTCACTGAGTGGTACGAACGTGTATTGGGATTTTGTAGAGCTCCCTTCTCAGATTCTGGAAAACTGGCTGCAGGAGAAAGAGTGTCTGGATCTGTTTGCCAATCACTACGAAACGGGGGAGCCTATCCCAGAGGAATACATTCAAAAAATAAAGGATTCTTCCAATTTTATGGAGGGCTACCAGACCCTTCGTCAGTTGAGTTTCGGCCTGATGGATATGGCCTGGCACTCCCTCGAAGAAAATGAATTGGATGTACCGGACGTTCAGGCTTTTGAACGAGGAGCTATGGCACGCACGGAGTTATTCCCACTAGTAGATGATGCTTGCATGAGCACGCAGTTTAGCCACATTTTCCAGGGGGGATATGCAGCCGGCTACTACAGCTACAAGTGGGCGGAAGTGTTGGATGCAGATGCTTTCTCCTTGTTCAAGGAAAAAGGAATTTTCAACAAAGATGTTGCAGACTCATTCAAAGAAAATATCCTATCCAAAGGAGGCTCTGAGCATCCGATGGAGCTCTACAAGCGGTTTAGAGGGCAGGAGCCGACGGTTGATGCACTGCTAGAGCGGAGTGGACTAAGGGGTTAATCCATAGAGATTTTAAGAATTATACTATCTTCTTCTTTAGGAGCATCGGACAAATTCCAATCATAATTGATCAAATGAATAGTGTAATTGTGAACCATATATTGGTACTCCATTTCGCTTGGATAATCTTCATGGAGCAAACCCATGGTGCTCGTTATTCCATGAACCGATAGGTTGACCGCTAAGCGTCCTGCCCATACACAAACAAAATAAGGAGGACATAATGAATTTTCTATGACTCCTTGATGCCCTATGATCAAGTTTGAGTTTTCTATTTGGACGTACTCACCGGGAGCTATGGAAAATTCTTCGTTTAATGTTGCTGATCGTACTGCAGGCTCGGTTTTATCCGTGCACCCTACGCTGATTGCGGATGATAATACAACAAGAAAAAATGCAAGGTGCCTCATATAGCCAATGACACAGGTATTGGGAAAATGGTTGTTTTTTGCCCATCATGAGTCGATTAATTAGAAATTTCATAATTACTTAACTTCAAATTATGAATATCTAAAAATTTCGATCTACATTCGCATCATTATGTTACTGATGGTAAAGATACGGCCCAACGTCACCTGCGACAATTGCTAATTGTACGCCCCCTCTGACGGGTATCTTTTTTGCAACCATTTATTTCCCAAAACCATGACAAGTTTATTAAGTAACATAAAAAAAATCATTCATTATTTTCCTCAGGCCCTCAAAGGCGAGGAGAGCGAGTTCACCTCGGGTAGCATCAACAAGGCCATATTTCTCCTGTCAGTTCCGATGATATTGGAAATGGTCATGGAGTCATTATTTGCTGTAGCAGATGTATACTATGTATCACAGATTACGGTTGATCCGGCTGAGGCAGTCGCAACGGTTGGGCTTACAGAGTCAGTGATGATGATCGTCTATTCGATCGCTATTGGGCTCAGCATGGCTGCCACAGCTGTTGTCGCTCGTAGAATCGGTGAGAAAAATCCAAAAAAAGCTGCTGATGCGGCTTTTCAGTCCATTTTGATAGCCACCATTTTCTCCATTGGCGTGACCATAGTGGGTCTGTTTTATGCGGAAGATATACTTAGGCTAATGGGTGGGTCTGAAAAGTTGATCCAAAAAGGGTATGGCTATACAAAGATCATGTTAAGCGGTAACCTATGTATCATGCTCTTGTTCCTTATCAATGCGATCTACAGGGGAGCGGGTGACGCCTCAATGGCCATGCGCTCACTTTGGATTGCCAATGGGTTGAATATTGTACTTGACCCTCTGTTCATTTTTGGTTTTGGTTCCATACCGGCCTACGGTGTAGAAGGGGCAGCCATCGCTACCACCATAGGTCGATCTCTTGGGGTTGTGTATCAACTTTTTGGGTTGCTCAGCGGGACGAAAATCATACAATTGACCATTGACAATATACGGGTACGTTGGGTCACCATCAGGAGCCTATTTAAAATCGGCATGGGGGGTATGGGTCAATTCTTGATTGAGTCGGCAAGCTGGTTGTTTTTGGTGCGGATCATCTCGGAGTTTGGCAGTGCCGCCTTGGCGGGATATACGATTGCATTCAGGATCATAGTATTCACCATATTACCCTCGTGGGGAATGGCCAATGCTGCTGCTACGCTGGTAGGACAAAATCTGGGTGCAGGTAGAGCCGATCGGGCAGAGAAGTCCGTATGGACTACAGCCCATTTGAATACCATTTTTCTGTTTTTGGTTTCGGTAGTATTCTTTGTTTTTGCACCCGAGTTTGTCTCGATATTCTCTGACGAGACCGACGTAGCAAAATATGGAGCCCTTGCCCTGAGAGTAATCTGCGTGGGTTATATCACCTTCGCTTACGGTATGGTGATTAGCCAGGGCTTCAATGGAGCTGGGGACACCAAAACGCCTACCTTGATGAATGTTGTCTTCTTTTGGCTGATCCAGATACCCTTGGCTTACCTGCTGGCCCTCCATTTAAACTACGGATTTATAGGTGCGATGATCAGCGTAGCAGTGGCATTCGCGCTGCATGCCGTGGCGTGCATTTATTTATTCCGATTAGGAAGGTGGAAGACGGTGAGCGTGTAAAATCCTGAAAAATGCTGATCCTAACATCTATAGGGTCAGCATTTTTTATATAGATCACTGTTTGTATAACCTGTACATCAACACAGCTGCCCTCTTGGTTTTAACAGGTAAATAATTCAAGTTGCCGTATTCATTGATGGTGTGATCATGGTCGCCACTTAGTCCCAGACCGTCTATGGCCATATCCACTAATCCGGCAGTAAAGGACACATCTGCAGCCCCCGCATTTCTGGGGTCTACAGCCGTGACGACACCATAGCCCAAATCCATACTCACCTGACTATACAATTCTAAAAGCTTGATATTCCCATCCGTTTCCGTAAGTGGAGGATATCCACCGTCTTTGAAAATGAGCTCGGCCGAGGCGCCGGGATAATTGTCCTTACAAATATCCAGCATGGTTTGCTTGGCTTTCGCCAATTGCTCTACGGAGACAGCTCTCAGATCGCCCGCTGCCACTACATCCTGAGCTACGACATTGTTTTTGCCAAAAGCACTTCCCTGATTTTGGCCGGGATCGTGCTGGACATCAGTTCCGCCCAGAATCAAGCCGGGATTGAAGGTGAGATTTTTGTCTCTGGGCAACTTTTTATAAAACTCATTGAGAATTCTGGAGGCTTCGTAGACAGCACCTGTCCCTACTGCTTCGGTAAATACCTGCGAGGAATGAGCCGCATTGCCTTTCACCTTCAGTGTCCAGCTTTGTGATCCGCGTCTGGTGGTGACGATAGTCTTTGGGTCTCCGTCAGCATTTTCGAAAGCCAGGGCGATATCGGCCCATTCGGCTGCTTCGGTAATGGCTTTTTTAGACAGTTCGATTGGACGCCCGCTCTTTTCTTCGTCCCCTGTCAGTACCACTTCGATGTTCATTTTGGACAAAACCCCAACCTCTTTTAAGGCACTGAGGGCCGCCAGAATAATGACGTCTCCTCCTTTCATATCTGCTACGCCGGGGCCCTTCATGATGGAGTCGTTAAGCATCTCGTATTCCTGAAAGGGGCTATCCGGCTCGAAGACTGTGTCCAGATGGCCAATCAAAAGGATTTTGGGACCATGGCCTCCTCGGATTCTGGCTACCAGATGTCCGGCCCGGTTCCAGGAGGAGCCATCTTGCCATTCGGTCTCCATACCCAGTTTTTCAAACTCAAACTTGAGGCGCAGCCCTACAGTCTTTACCCCTTCTAAGTTCATTGTGCCGCTATTGATGTTCACGACTTCTTTGAGGAGTGCAGTATAGTAGACGTTTTTTGAGTCGACGGATTGAAGGATTTTTCTTTCTGTTCGATTGGACTGTCCCTGGGAAGGCAAGGTGAACATGATAACAAGACATGCAATCAGAGTCCGGACTATCTCTTTAATTTGAATCATAAAGTCAATTTAGCGGGAATAAGGAAAAATTGGTTTATGTTTAAAAACTTTCAAGCCTTATGTGTGGTACCCAAATGAGATATTGATGAAAAGAGGCTTAACACTGTTACTGCTATTGATCTCTGGTCAATTGACCTCTGAAGGCCAGGTGATTTCCACCATTGATTCCTTAAATCACCTATCTGAAAAGATTCGCAAGGAGAAACCAGACTCAGCTTTCCTTTTAGCCCAGCAGGCCTTGAAGTTGAGTCGTGAGAATGGCTTAACCGATAGGGAATTCAATTCACTTAATACCTTATGTCATACATGTTATTATAATCAGCGGTTTGAAGAATCAGTCAAATATTGCGGGGAGGTAATAGAATTTGCCAACATTGAAGAAAACCGTAAAGTACCGGCTTTTATTCACCACGGTTTATCTAATGTCCATCTTGGTCTTTATAATGATGCCATCTCAAGTTTTCTGACCTACTCCGAAATAGGATTAAGAAACAATGACATGGCGCTTTATGCGGGTGGTCTGGCCAACTTAGGATTAGCTTACCTAAATGACGGCAATCTTATGAAGGCTGCAGAGTACTTTCGGGCATTTTTAAGAGTTCAGCGAAATTTTAGCAAAGCTGACATGAACGGCTATGCTTATCAGAATTATGCTCGCGTGATGATGGCCTTGGGCAAAAACGATAGCGCAAAATATTATTTCGACCTTGCGCTTCAAATTGCAGATATTCAGAATAATACAAACATCACCTATTGGGTCTATGCCTACAAAGCAGAGCTGCCAGATATCTCTTTATCTGAGAAGATTAATCTAAAAGAAAAGGCACTGTCAATGGCTTATAAGCAAAATCTACCTTATGAAATTATGGATATGCATTTTGGTCTGGCTCAACTTCTGCTGAAAAAGAAAGATTTTGAAAACTCGGTTTTTCACTCAACGAAGGTGATAAACCAAAGAGAGGGAATTAAAAATTACAAACAAGTTCTAGAGTCCTATAAATTATTGGCACAGGCGATGGTATACCTTGGAAGGTATGAGGAATCTCGGGATCATCTCTCTAAGTATGAAATGCTTAAGGACAGTCTTGCGAACAATGATGTTGCCTCTTACGAGTCGATCATGGGAGCTTATGAGCTTACAACACAAGAAAGAGAGGTAGAGCAGATAAAGGATAAGCTACTTGTATCACAAGCGGTCAACAAACAAATAAAAATCGTGGTAGTCGCAGCGATTATTTTTATTCTTCTCATAGGCTGGATATTAATGATTACCGTGAAGGCGAGCAGAGCGAAAAGTAAAAACAATAGAAATCTCAGACTTCTCAATGAGAAGCTAGATGCGGCCATCAAAGAAAAAGATACTTTAACCGGGATGATTGTTCATGATATCAGGTCTCCGTTCAATAAAATTGAGGCTTTGATGCAACTTTTTCAGATGGATGAGGAAGTGAGCCCCAATCAAAAGGAAATAATGGATACTATGCTCGGGGTAGTGGAAGACTCGAGGGTACTGACCAATGACCTATTGGAGGTAAACAAATTGGAAGCTGGCAAACTGGAAGCTGAAAGGGAAAAGGTTGAAATTCGTGAACTGATTGATGGACTCTTACTTCCAATCCTGAATTCTGCAAGAAATAAACAAATTGATCTGATTTCAACCTATAATCTGGAAGCTGAGGTTATTCCGATATCCAAAATGCACCTTCAAAGAATTATTGAAAATCTGGTTTCTAATGCAATAAAGTACACTCCGGTCGGAGGTAAAGTGGAGCTAGTGATAAGCTCATCTGCCGAAATTATGACAATTATCGTAAGAGACAATGGACCTGGAATCCCTAAAGATGAACAGGCACTGTTGTTTCGAAAATTTGGAAGGGCTTCAACCAAACCAACCGGAGACGAATCTTCCACAGGGCTTGGGTTATATATTGTAGATCGAATGTGTGCCCTATTGAGTGGTAAGGTGTCCCTTAATAGCGAAAAGGGACAAGGCGCCGAATTCATTGTAAAAATTCCCGTTGTTGAAGAATAAAAAAGGCTGTCCCAGAATTTTGAAACAGCCTCTTCTCAATGATTTTAGGTGATGGTTATATCAACACATCTCCTGTCATTTCTTCTGGAATACCCACACCCATCATGGTCAGGATCGTTGGAGCCAAATCTCCCAACTTTCCGTCTTTTACAGGGTCTTTGATGTCCTCATCTACAAAGATGCAAGGAACTAAATTGGTTGTGTGAGCAGTGTTCGGAGAACCATCTGCATTGACCATGATATCAGGGTTACCATGGTCTGCGATGATGATGGCCGAATAGCCGTTGGCTTGAGCGGCTTCCACCACTGATTGAGCACAAGAATCGACCGTTTCGCAGGCTTTCACCGCTGCTTCGAACACTCCGGTATGTCCTACCATATCCGGGTTGGCGAAATTCAGGCAAACGAAATCCACTTCTTTTCCTTGTAGCTCAGGGATGATCGCATCTCTGATGTCCTCAGCACTCATTTCAGGCTTGAGATCATAGGTAGCTACTTTGGGCGATGGACATAATAATCTTTTCTCACCTTCAAACTCAGCTTCTCGTCCACCAGAAAAGAAGAAGGTCACATGAGGATATTTTTCGGTCTCAGCGATGCGGATTTGTTTCTTTCCTGCTGCTTCCAGTACTTCTCCTAAAGTGTTGGTCAAATTGTCCTTTCCATACATCACAGACACGCCCTCAAAGGAGTCATCGTAGTTGGTCATGGTGTAGTATTTCAAAGACAGTTTTTTCATGCCTTCTTCAGGAAAATCCTGCTGGGTCAATGCCTCAGTAATCTGACGTCCACGGTCAGTTCTGAAGTTGAAGCAGATTACAACGTCACCTTCTTTGATTGTGCCTACTGGACTTCCAGAAGCGTCGGTCTGTACGATAGGCATGATGAACTCATCAGTCACATTTTCATCATATGAGGCTTGAATAGCTTCAGACACGTTTTCTGTTTTCTTGCCCTCTCCATTAACCATGCCATCGTAGGCCAGTTTTACCCTTGCCCATCTCTTGTCACGATCCATAGCATAGTATCGTCCGGTTACACTGGCGATCTGACCTGTTGTACTGTCAAGGTGTTTTTGTAGGTCCTCCAAATAGCCTTTTCCACTTTTTGGGTCGGTATCACGACCATCTGTGAAAGCATGTACAAAGACATCATTGAGTCCATTATCAGCTGCTCCCGAGCAAAGGGCTTTCAAGTGATCGATATGAGCATGAATCCCACCATCTGAAACAAGGCCGATTAAGTGAACCGCTTTATTATTTTCGTTCGCATAAGCGAATGCTTCAAGAAGAGTTTCGTTTTTGGACAAAGTGCCGTCTGCGGCTGCATTGTTAAGCTTGACCAAATCCTGGTAGACGATTCGGCCAGCACCAATGTTCATATGGCCTACTTCAGAGTTACCCATTTGGCCTTCTGGCAAACCTACTTTGAGACCAGAGGCCTCCAGTTTGCTGTTGGCATATTTTTTCAACATCGAATCCATGAAAGGAGTGTTGGCAGCTTCTATAGCGGACACCTTGGGATCAGTCCCGATTCCCCAGCCGTCCAGGATCATCAATATTACCTTCTTGTTCATGCCGCAAATATAGACGGACTAAAAAGGGAATCGACTAATCTATGCCAAAAGTTAATTTGATTTAGGTCAGGTTTTACTTTGAAAGCAGCCACTTCTCAGGGTCGAGTTTCACGTTGTTTTTCCAGACCTGAAATTGGAGTTCGGAGATGCCTTCGGTATCAGTGAAAACCGATCCAACACTTTGGTCGGCTTGCACGATCTGCCCTTTTTTGACATTGACCGTTTTGAGTTTGGCATACAAGGTATAGTAGTCGCCATGTTGGATGATTACCACGCTGTTCATCCCAGGCACGTAGGCGGTGGTGGCCACCTTGCCCTCAAAGACACTTTTCACTTCCGCATCTTTTTGGGTTTGGATGTCGACGCCTTGGTTTTCTACCATGATATTTTTCAATACAGGATGCGGATGACGCCCAAATTTTTCTGACACAAAGCCGGTCTCCACAGGCCATGGTAGTTTATTCTTCTTTCCTTCAAACATGGACGATAACTTGGCTCCTTCCGCAGACAGGGCGATTGCGTTCGCATCCTTCCCTTTGTTGGACTCTTCGATTTCTTTACGCACGATCTCTGCGATCAGATTGTCCAGCTTTTTGATGGCTTCTTTTCGCTCGGCGAGTTCTTTTCGCAGCTCTTTCTCACGTTGGCTTAGTTGTTTTACTACGGAGCTTTGTTTTTTCTGCAAGCTGAGGAGGTTCTTGTTTTCCTTGATTTTTGATTTTAGTAACCTGTCCTGCTCATCTTTTTTCACCACCAGTTCGCCGCGCTGCTCGTTGAGCGCATCACGCACGATTTCTATTTGTTCAACCTGGGTTTTGCGAGCTTCGGCGTATTGTTCGAGATAGTTGAGCCTTCTGAATAGTTGGTTGAATGTTTCTGATGAGAATAAAAATGTCAGCCGGTCATACCCCTGATTGGCCTTGTAGGCACTGTAGACCATTTCGGCATACTCCTGCTTCAGGTTCTCTAAATCGGACTGAAGCGCGTCGGTGACAATACTTAGGTCAGTGATTTCACCATTAAGCAGTTTGATTTCTTCGTTGATGGATTGAATAAGCTCCTGGCGGACTTTGATCTGTTGGTTGAGCGCTTTGAGCTGACCGAGCGTCGCCTTTTTTTCTGACTGGGTTTCTTTTAGAATGGCCTGGGCCTCATCGATTCGTTTCAGGTTCTCCTTCTTCTCTTTTTCAAGTTGCGACTTGTTTTTTTGGGCCTGACCCTCGAATGAGAATAAAAATAAGAGGAGAATAAAAGCAGATGTCGCAACCCTAATTTTGGCGTACACGCATGTACTTCTTAGGGATGGAAAAAGAAAACTTAAGCTCTTTGTCAATTTCCACTTTTGCATGTTCGATTGTAATATTAGATATTTTTTGCGGTTCACCTGGGCCTGTAGAGTACTTTATCTGAATGTCGATTTTTTTTGGAATCACCTTTTCATCGACTTTCATAAACTCCGAATACTTGATGTTTAAGGTACTGGATGAAGAATCGCTTGATGCGGTGATGCGTTCCAATTTTTTGGAATGTGCACCAATATAGCTTTTGACTTTCAAGGTTTCGTATTCCTTGGGTATGACATAGAAACCCTTGGATCGTGTGATATCATCCTCTTCCATCACCGGCCAAATCAAGTTTCCAATCAGGATGGATTCAAGCATGGGTAGATCCATTTCGATTTTGATTTTTTCTGTGAGTTTATCTACTGCCTCCACAGTATACTGTTTATTGATCCTGTCTACGATCAAAAGAGTGTCCTTGCGGATCACACCCCGCGCAGCTTCGATTCCCATGCCTGGAGTGATCGAAAACCAGACGATGCTGTCGTGCTTGATGCGAATGTTGGCGGTACCCTTGTGCTTCTTATCCTGGTCATCGTATCGGAGTTTAGATTTAATGCTCAGATACTCGTATTCTACATTGTTTAAGTTAAACTGATTCGGGTCAGTATTAAACAATGATAATTTTTTGCTACATGAGGAGAGGAGTACCCAAACAACCAATAGGTACCAAAAGAATTTATTCATAGAGCTGTCTATCGGCTATTTTCTTATTTAAGTTGTGAGGGTCATCAGTCATATCCCTGGCGATCTTCCATTGAGCGATCGCCTCATCTACTTTGCCCAGCTGAAACAATGCATCACCGTAGTGTTCGATGATCACCGCGCTAGGTTCGTATTTAATGGCCTGTTCGAGGTATTTCAGCGCACCCTCATAGTCCTCCATCATATAGAGCACCCATGCATGGGTGTCCAGATAGGTAGGATTGTTAGGATATTCTTCGACAAGGCGACTCGACATAGATCGGGCCTTTTCCAGGTCTTTCTTGCGCAGGGATAGAAAATAACTGTAGTTGTTTAATACATGGTCATTGTCAGGTTTGGCTTTGAGTGCCAGCTCATAGGCCGCGTCGGATTTTTGATGTTCGCCCATACCGTTGTAGGCGTCTCCCAGCTGGCCGTGAAAAAGGCTGTTCATGTTGTTGTCACGAGCGGCATAGGCCTTGCCAATGTTGAAGGCACGAATCGCATCTTCGTACTCTTTTAAGATTAAGTATGCAGTGCCGTTGAGGTAGTACAGCTTGGCTTGGTTGGGGAAGATTTCAAGGGCTTTCTCAGAGTGCTCAATGACCCCTTCATAATCCTCCAGCTGCATATCTAGCGAAAGGATATTTTGCCAGATATTAAAATTTGATCCATCGATTTCCACCGCTTGCAAGTAATAGGTCCTGCCCTTTTCAAACTCCTGCATGTTGTAATGTAAGTCGCCGGTCATTGCCAGGGCCTGAAAGGATTCTGGGTGTGTCTCCACGAGGGTCTCGGCAAGGCCCAGAAGTGGTTCGTTGAGTTCCTCATCGGGCAGCATGGCGAGGTAGCCCGCCAGTGTACGAATCTTGGCAGTGACATCTACACCCGGACTGGCAAAAGGTACTTGAAGTGATTCAAGGGCTTTTTTAGGATTTCCTTGTTTACGATAGACCTCTGCCTGCAGTATGAAAAGGTTTTCAGACTCAGGCTTCTTTTCGATCTGGTCGTTGAGAAACTTCTCAGCCTCGTCCAGCTTGCCATTGGAGAGCATGATTCGGGCAAGGTTCATCACGTAGCTTTCCTCTCCGGGGTTAAACTCCACCATTTTTTTCCCTTCCTGGATGGCCTTGTCGAGGTTGTTTTGTTTGAGATATATCTGCTGTCTTTGCATAAAAATCTCCTCCATAGGGCCGAGGTGCAATTCTGCAAGATCGTAGGTCACTAGCGCATCTTCGAATTTCTTTTGGTGCAATTGGATGGCCGCCAGATCAAAAAGATACTGATCCGTACCTGCTACATTCTTCACCATGTCCTGGTAGGTACGCACTGCATTATCAAAGTCCGCCAGGTTTATGTAAATATTGGCGAGCTGTACGTAGTAGAACTTGTTGGTGCCATCCAGGAGCTTGGCTCTTTTTGAGTAGGGCAGTGCCTTGTCTATTTCCCCGGTTTCTATATGGAGCTCCGCCATCTTGTAGTTGGCTGCCGCATTAGAAGGGTCGATCTCCAGCACTCTTTCAAAAAACGTATAGGACTTCTGGTAGTCTTTCAGGATAAAGTATTTCTCTCCCTCGAGAAAATAGTGCTCCAGCTCTGTTCTTTTTTCATCGGAAAGGGTGACGGTCACCAGGGGCTCTACTTTCGATTTTCGGTTTTTTTTCTTTTGGGCATGACCCTCCGATACGACGGTGAAAATCATCAAAAAAGCCAGGGCGACTTTAGTACTTAACGATATGATCCTTAATATTTTCATCACTCATTTTGAGCCAAGCGGCAAAACTAAAAAAATTCGAGGTTAGGGATTCTTTTTTAAACTTTTAATGCGAAAAAAGGTTCTGATGAATCAGGGTATTCTGAAGCCATAGATCCGAACGCCGGATAGATTTTTTCGCTCCCTTAAATAAATATACAGGATAAACGTCAGCACGGCACCATTTCGTACGATGATATTGAGCCAAAAGCCGCCTGTGTCCAATTGATAAAAAACGAAGACAATAATGGACGCTACTCCTATGTATTCGAGGATTCTGGACGTTTTGTAAGGTATGGGATAGTGTTTTTGCCCCAATAAATAACTGAGGGTAGCCATAGAAAAGAATGTAATGAGCGTCGCCAGTGAACTACCAAAATATCCAAGCACTGGAATCAAGAAGTAATTTGCTAAGATGGTCAGCAGTGCTCCGATACCGGTAATGATCGCGCCAAATTGGGTGCGGTCGGTGAGCTTGTACCAAACGGAAAGGTTGTAGTAAATACCGCTGAAAAGGTAGCCTAATAGTAAAAAGGGTACTATGCCCAGCCCAGCTCGGTATTCCGGATTGGTCAGAAACAAAACACTAATGGGTTCCAGATTTACGGAAACAGCTACAAATACAAGTGCATTAAATCCGACAAATCCGCTCATGATCTTAGCGAAAAGTTTTGGCGATCCTTCTTCGTCTGCTTTTGAAAAGAAAAATGGCTCTGCAGCATACCGAAATGCCTGATTGCCCAATACCATGAGCATCGATAGCTTGTAGCATGCGCCAAAAACTCCCAGGGCTTCTTTGCTGGTTTGACCGGGATAGAAGTTGTCGGGTAGCCAAGAGGTGAGCAGTGTGCGAGATAGCATTTCATTAGTTACGGCAGCCAGTCCAAGAAAGAGCAATGGATAGGCATAGGCCAATATCGGTTTCAACTCTTTTAGCGAAAGCTTAAATCCAAAGTTGCTAAAAGAGGTGAGTAGAAATATGAACGTGGCTCCATTGGCGATCAGGTTGGAAATAAAGACATATTTGACCTTGAAGCCCGCGTCAAAGAAACCGGAGACGACTTCCTTAAAATCCGGAAACCAAATACCCTGATAAATGTTGTAGCATAGCACAAGGAAAAAGACATTGAGCAGTACGGTGAGCAGGATCTGGCCAAACTTGATGAGCGCAAACCTCCTGGCTTTATTTTGAAACCTGAGCCTTGCATATGGGATAACGGCCATGGCGTCTATGGCAATGATAGCGGCCAGATAGTAGACAGCCTCTTCTTTGCCTTCATAGCCTAAAACATTGACCATGTCTGTGCTGAATAATACAAGAATGGCCGAAAATGCGACGCTTGTAGTCAGCAGCGCACTCATACTGAGGTTGAACACATTGCCTTCTGCCCCGGGTTCTTTGGCAAATCGGAAATAGGCGGTCTCCATTCCGTAGGTGTAGAGAACATAAAAGAATGCCACATAGGCATATAGCTCAGTGACGATTCCGTACTCTCCGGTTGCAAATACAGCTGTGTAAAGTGGAACCAGTAGCCAGGAAATAAATCTTGCGACTATGCTGCTAAGGCCGTACCAGACAGTGTCGCTGGCTAGATTTTTGAGTCCTGACATTCGTGGTATTAGAAATTATTTGCCTGTAAAATTAGGCTTTCTTTTTTCTACAAAGGCCTGGGCACCTTCTTTAAAATCCTCCGTACCGCAAAGTCTGGAAAAGGCATTGGCTTCTACCTGATATCCCTTTTCGCCGGCACTGAATGTGGCGTTTACGCAGGCGATGCCTTCAGCGATGGCCATGGGGGCTTTGGCTTGTATGGTGTTTAGGAGTTCCTCGGCTTTTGCTAGCGTCTCGGACTTGGTTTCTAATACATAGTTGGCCAAACCCAATCTGTAAGCCTCCTTGGCCGAGACCATATTTCCTGATAGGGTCAGTTCCATTGATTTTCCTTTGCCGACCAGCTGGGTGAGTCGTTGCGTCCCACCGTACCCGGGGATGATCCCGAGGGTCACTTCTGGTTGTCCAAATTGTGCATTGGCGGTAGCGATCCTCATATGGCAGGCCATTGCGAGCTCGCACCCTCCTCCCAGTGCATATCCATTGACCACTGCAATGACCGGCTTTGGGCAGTCTTCTATCAGAGCAAATGTTTCCTGCCCGCTCTCAGAAAACTTACGGGCGTTCACTTCGGTGATTTGGGAGAATTCCTTGATGTCTGCGCCTGCCACGAAGGCCTTTTCCCCGGCGCCTGTCACGATCACCCCAGAGACCTTATCGTTGCCAGGGATTTCGGAAAACAAATCACGAAGCTCGTCCATGGTTTTCAGATTGAGTGCATTGAGGGCTTTTTCCCGGTTGATGGTGACCGTTAGAATACCGTCTGCGTTTTCGAGTGAGAGGTTTTGATATTTTGCCATGACGATAGTGGTTGTTTTTGTCAAATCTATTGAAATCAACGGGCTTCTATGCCTTTGGATCAGAAAATGAGGCTTAAGATTCAGAATTATCGAAACTATATTTGCCACTATGGAAGAAACCATGGATTTTGATGCCTACCTAGTGGGGAAAAAGATAGAGGCCAAAAAATTTAAGGCGGCCGAACAGGATTTGTTCGATCAACTCAAGGTTGAATTTGATCAAATGCACCCCAACAGTTTTACCGCTCAAAAGCTTTTTCTCATCAATCCGATTCGTAGAAAATATCCATTGGTCAAGGAAGAACCCGAGCAGGCCGCTAAGCCCAAAATGGCCATGCGTCCCAAATTCAAAAAACCATGAGGTATTTTCTCGAGCTATCGTATGATGGCACGCGATACCACGGCTGGCAGATTCAAAAAAATGCGATCACAGTGCAGCAGGTGTTGGATGAGAGCCTGAGCAAAATCCTGCGACAGCCCATTGCCACGGTGGGGAGTGGTCGTACCGATACGGGCGTACATGCACTGATGCAGGTGGCTCAATTTGATGCAGAAAGGGCCGTTTCGAGCAATTTAGTCGCTCGCCTCAACAGTTTGTTGCCGAAAGATATTGCAGTGCACAGTTGTAGACAGGTCAAGGAGGAGGCACACGCTCGATTCGATGCTACTTTGCGATCGTATGTGTACAAGATCAACGGGTCGAAAAGCCCTTTTGAGGAGGGTCTGTCTTATCATTATTCCAGGGATCTGGATATGAACGTCATGGAGCGCTGCTGCGAAGTATTAAGGGAATGGACAGATTTTGAAAGTTTCAGTAAAGTGCATACCGATGTACATACATTCGTGTGCAGGATTTTCGAGGCTCGGTGGGAGCATCAAAACGATCAATTAAGATTTTACGTAAGTGCCAATAGATTCTTGAGAGGGATGGTGCGGGCCATGGTCGGGACGATGCTCCTGGCGGGAGAAGGAAAAATCAGCACTGAAGAATTCAAAAAAATCCTGGAAAGCAAGGATAGAAAAAAAGCAGGCCGGTCTGTTCCGGCTTGTGGCCTTTACTTGTCTGAGGTTACTTATCCCAAAGAAATATATATTTAAAGTCAGTTCTCAAATCCTGTAGTATTGAAAAAAGAGGAAGTCAGCGGAAGAATAGTAGATATTAAAGTATTGCGGCGGTTGGTATCGTTCATCCGTCCTTACCGAGGGCGGTTTTCTTTTTTGATTGTGCTTACCCTTTTGTTGGCCGTATTGGTGCCGGTACGCCCTTATCTTATTCAGCGAACGATTGATGAAGATGTGGCTAATGGTGACTACCAGGGTCTTGTTTTCATGATTGGGGTATTGGTCGCCCTACTTGTTGCCCAGGCCATTGTTCAATATTCTCACACTTACCTCTCCAGCTGGCTAGGTCAATCGATCATCCGGGATATTCGCATCAAGCTCTATGCCCATGTACAGAGACTCAAACTCAAGTTTTTTGACAATACACCTATCGGAAGACTCGTAACACGAAATGTCTCGGATATTGAGACGCTGGCTGACGTGTTTAGCCAGGGTATTGCCATGATGATTGGAGACCTGCTTCAGTTGGTGGCCATTTTAGTATTCATGTTCTACACCGACTGGAAGCTGAGCCTGGTGAGTTTGTCCACCCTTCCGATATTGATTTTTGCTACCTATATATTCAAAGAGAAAATCAAGGTTTCTTTCAATCACGTGCGAACGGCTGTTGCCAATCTCAATTCCTTCGTGCAAGAGCGAATCACTGGCATGAGCGTGGTGCAGATTTTTAACAGTGAGGAAACCGAGCTTGCCAAGTTTAAGGAAATCAATGCCGAACATCGCAAGGCGAATATTCGGTCTGTGTTGTATTATTCGATCTACTTTCCGGTGGCGGAGGTGATACAAGCCATGGGAATAGGACTGCTCGTTTGGTACGGAGCGGTCAAAATGATGGACGCCACCTACCAGCCGGGGGTCTTGATCGCGTTCATCATGTACATCCAGATGTTTTTCCGACCGATTAGGATGATCGCAGATAAGTTCAATACCCTACAGATGGGGATCGTCAGTACCAATCGGATTATGAAGCTGTTGGACAGCGAAGAGCACATTCCGGATGAGGGAACCCATAAACCTGATCAAATTGAAGGAGCTGTAAAATTTGAAAATGTTTGGTTTGCTTACAACGAAGACAATTACGTCCTCAAGGACATTAGTTTTGAAGTGAAGCCGGGTGAGACTGTTGCATTGGTAGGTGCAACAGGGGCGGGTAAGTCCTCGATTATTAATCTATTGAGTAGGTTTTATGACATCAACAAGGGTACAATATTCATAGACGATCATGACATTCATGAGTACGATTTGTCAGCCCTTCGCAGCAACATCGGAGTGGTTCTTCAGGATGTTTTTCTCTTTTCGGATACCATCCAAAAAAACATCACCCTTGGAAATGATCAGATACGACAGGAGGATGTGGTTCTCGCCGCGGAAGCCGTAGGGGCCCTTGATTTCATAGAAAAATTGCCGGGAGGTTTTGAATACAACGTAATGGAGCGCGGGTCTACTCTGTCCGTAGGTCAGCGTCAGTTGATCTCCTTTGTGAGAGCTATGGTGTATGATCCAAAGATCATCGTATTGGATGAAGCCACCTCCAGCGTAGATACTGAAACCGAGGAACTGATCCAGTTGGCCATTACCAAAGTGATGAAAGGCAGGACGTCAATAGTGATCGCTCATAGGCTGTCTACTATCCAGCATGCTGACAAAATCCTGGTGCTGGATAAAGGCGAGATCAAAGAAGTAGGAACTCACGACGAATTACTTGCTAAAGACAGTTTTTATGCGCAGCTTCACAAGATGCAATACAAAGAGATTCTAACAGCATAACCCGATGTATTTCTCTAAGATTTTTTTGATAGGCATGCCAGGTTCGGGGAAGTCTACATTTGGAAAAAAGCTTGCCCAACAGATCGGTCGACAGTTTTTTGACATGGACGAGCAGTTGGAGAGAATGATCGGAATGTCTATTCACCAGATGTTCATAGAGATTGGAGAGGACTACTTCCGTGAGGCGGAGCAGAAAGTATTGCAAATGCTCATACGCCTCAATGAACCGGCCGTGATCGCTACAGGTGGTGGGACTCCCTGCTTTTATGAAAACATGGAGGAAATGAACAATGCGGGAGTGACCATTTTCCTTGACACACCGTTAGACACGATTATCGAAAGAGTAGGAGCCAAAAAAGATGTTCGCCCTCTCGTAGACCAGATGCCCAAAGATGCCCTCAGAAAGGAGATCAACGAAATGTTTGAGTTTAGGATGAGATACTACAAAAAGGCCTCGTTCAGATCAGACTCCAACATGGACGAGATCCTGCACTTCCTCTCTACTGTTAGAAGTTGAACCCAAGCGTGAGAGAAACATTCAGGTTTTGATTCTCGAGGGTCGCCTGTGGCCCGGTTCCGTCATAGAATGTGTACGGTGTCCTTAGTGACTTATACTGCGAGTGCACGACCGATAGGTCGACGAACATATCTTTGTTTCTGTAACCAAGCCCACCCGAAATCCTCGTAATGCTTTGGTCGATGCTATTGTTGACATAAGGATCTCCCATGTAATTGTAGCCGGCCCTTAGCCGCATCGGACCAATTCTTAATTCTGTGCCTAGTCGATAATTGAATGTGGATTGATATAAACTACTAATGGCTAGATTGTCCTCATGAGCGCTAAAATCGGACGATTTGATTTTGGCCTTGGAGTAGTCGATGTAGTCCACATCCGCACTGATGAAACCAACCTTGCCAAGAAAAATGGAACCACCAACGGAGTACTTCCAAGGGGTGTTGAGGTTATAGATCGAATACGTTTGGTACAAATCATAAAAACTATCCAAAACGATCGTAGTATCAGGCGTGATGTACTCGTAGTTGTTATAAATGGTCTGAAGGTCGTCAGACGATTCATCATTTAGATTGTAGTAGGTAGGTGTTTTGACAGCTACTCCAATGCGAAGAATGTTGGCAGGCCTGAAAATAAGTCCCGCCGTGGCACCTACCCCCACCCCGTTTACTCGCAGGCGGTTTTCTGTGCTCATTTCATAGAGAGCCTCATCAGGTTCCCCGTTCCATTCATAGTCCGATTCGATGTATAGATTCGTGACCCAATAGTCAAGTGTATTGATTCCTGCACCCAGACCGAAGTACAGAATGTCGTTTAAATTACCACCGTAGCTAAAGTCCCACTGGTATTGCTTGCCGGACTGAGTGATTTCCTCGGTTTGCCTTTGCGGGTAGCCCAATACGATCGATTCATATTCAGGGGTACTGCTTCCTTCAGGATAATATGGGTCAATAAGGTACTGGCTGTAGGCATAATAGAGATCATCGGGTAATCGATCAGGCTCTATGCCCCAGGCACGATCAATATAGGCATCAATGATTGAGTTTTCGTCACTAGAAAAATCAATATAAGAGTCGTTATAAAAGTCATTAATCCGTGTCAATGAGATGGCGAAGGAGTGTCCTTTGTATAAGCTTTTGCCATGATTGATGCTTTGGTTAAAAACGATTCCTATCTGCCCAAAATTGAAATTATTCCTAAAATCATCACGGATTTCGCCATTGAAGTCTGAGGTCGAATTGTGAAGATTGAATGATGGGGTGATGGTAAAGGTAGACCGATTGAAAAAGCCCAACCCAGCGGGGTTGACGTTCGCTGCACTTGCGTCTCCACCCAGCGACACCTGCGCCCCTCCGATGGCCTGCATGCGGGCAGTTCCTGCGACATACGTTCTGCTAAAGAGCATGGCATCATGATAGTATCCCATGGCACCTTCGGTCTGAGCAAAGGCAGCCAGGGCGGCCAAAAAAAGTAATATTGATATGATGAGTTTTTTCATGACGGTTGGGGTTTCAGTTTATCGTTTGGATCGTCCAGATGAGGAGGAGCGGCTACTGCTACTTCGTGAACCGCTGGATGACCTGCTGGACGAAGAAGATCTGGAGCCTGAAGAATAACTGCTTCTTGACGAGCCGGAAGATCTACTATAGCTATTACTGGAGCTACTTCGGTTGTTACCGGATGAATAGCTGCTTCTATTCCCTGAACTGCTGCGATTGTAGTTGCTGGAGTTATTGCGGTTGTAGCTTGTTGAGCTCCGGCTGTTTGAGTTATTCGATCTTTGATAAGACGACCGATTATTGTTTCCTGAAGTCCTGCTTCGCTTATAGTTAGTGCTGTAGCTTTTGGCATTGGGGTTTGAGCTTTGTACAACCACCGTTCTTTTGCGTCGATTTGTTGTGGACGAAGCCTTGCTCGCATTGTTTCTGTTGGTGCTTTTTATGTACTCATTTTGCTCACGCTGGATTACCTGTCGCGCGGCAGTACCTTGAGAGGTGACAGCCTGGTTCTGAGTTTGTCTGCGATTGCTTTGACGAGTAGGACGTTCGGCTGTAGTTCTTGCGTTTTTTGCATTGGTCACCTGTTGGTCACCATTTGAGGGTGTTCTGGTTCCATGGCTACGTGTAGGTCTCACCGAGGACATACGCCCGATGTTTCCGTCGTTTTGTGCTAGAACGGATCCCCGACTGTTTCTTCCTCCACGACGTACATTTCTACTCGAAGAGTAGTATTCCCCGTATGGGGCATAGGGATATCCGTTGGAGCCATCATAATACCCATGGTGATATCCGCTCGCATAGGATCCATAATAAGGTACACCCCATCTATAAGAGCAGTAGGAGTAGTATGGATAATAAAAAGGGTCATACCATCCATAGTAAGGATTGCCCCATCCCCAGCCATAGTTGTACCCCACTGACCAACCGAAAGGTGACCAGTTGAAACCCCATGAGCCTGAACCTCCATAGCCATTGGAGTAATAGGGATCACCGTATACATTGCCGTAGTAGTTGTTGACCACTGGTGCCTGGCTTCCACCCGTTTCGTCCAAATAGATGGTATCGTATTCGTAGTAGTTGTCTGAGGGGTAGTCGTCAGAATAATAAGTCGTACCCTCGGTGTATTGAGTGGGTTCTTCTATGGTTTCCTGAACAGAGGTTTGGTTCTTTTTCTTCTTCTTTTTTTTCTTCGGTTCGCGATCCTTTGCAGAAAAATAGAGGTCATCATATTCTTCCTGAGCTGAAACCTGAGTGGGATTGGCTACAATAGCGGCCAGCAGTAGCATGAGGGGGATGAGTTGTGAGCGTTTCATGACTATCTCGGTTTAATGGTGAGACATTGATTTTAAGTTTTCGCCAAACATTTATATTTGCCGAAACTTTCCAGTACGGAAATAAGCAATATCCATACCAAACAAATTTTTCAAGATGGGCAAAGGGTTACCAAAGAGAAGCGAGGACTATTCGCTGTGGTACAATGAGTTAGTAAAAAAGGCTGATTTAGCCGAAAATTCGGATGTGAGAGGCTGCATGGTGATCAAGCCCTACGGCTTTGCCATATGGGAAAAAATGCAAGCGACACTCGATCAGATGTTTAAGGATACGGGTCACTCCAACGCTTATTTTCCGATTTTCATCCCAAAATCATATCTGAGCAAAGAGGCAGATCACGTAGAAGGATTTGCTAAGGAATGTGCAGTAGTGACGCACTACCGACTCAAGAATGATGAAGAAGCCGGTGGGGTGGTTGTCGATCCTGATGCCAAGCTCGAAGAGGAGTTGATCGTGCGTCCAACCTCTGAGACCATCATCTGGAACTCGTATAAAAACTGGATTCAGTCTTATAGAGACCTGCCGATATTGGTGAATCAGTGGGCGAACGTGGTGCGCTGGGAAATGAGAACCCGACTGTTTCTGAGAACGGCAGAATTCCTTTGGCAGGAAGGACACACGGCACATGCGACCAAGCAGGAAGCCATCGATGAGTCGGTACAAATGATGAACGTATATGCGGACTTTGCAGAAAATCATCTGGGCGTACCTGTACTTAAAGGAACCAAAACCGAAAGTGAGCGATTCGCCGGTGCAGAAGAAACATATTGTATCGAAGCACTGATGCAGGACGGAAAGGCACTGCAGGCAGGAACCTCGCATTTCTTGGGCCAAAACTTTGCCAAGGCTTTTGATGTAAAATTTGCGACAAAAGACGGTGGCCTTGACATGGTCTGGGGAACCTCATGGGGCGTGAGTACCCGTTTGATGGGCGCCTTGATCATGGCGCACTCTGACGATAATGGACTTGTACTGCCTCCCAAGTTGGCTCCTTTTCAGGTGGTGATCGTGCCCATCTTCAAAGGGGATGAGCAGCTTGCTCAAATCAGCGAAGTGGCTGAAAAAATCATGGCTCAGCTAAAAGCTCTAGGAATCTCTGTCAAATACGACGATCGGGATACTCAAAAGCCGGGCTGGAAGTTTGCCGAGTACGAGCTGAAAGGAACGCCGGTACGGATTGCCATCGGACCAAAGGATCTGGAGAATGGAACGGTAGAAGTGGCCCGTAGGGATTTACTTTCGAAGGAAGTGATGCCTTTGGAAGATGATTTTGGACAAAAAATCTCTGACTTGTTGGACGACATCCAAACGAGCATTTTTAAGAAGGCCGAAAAGTACCGAAATGAAAACTCTCAATCGGTAGATACCTACGAAGACTTCAAGAAAATCATCGCCAGCGAGGGTGGAGGATTCGTCTATGCCCACTGGGATGGTACGGCCGAAACTGAAGAAAAAATCAAGGAAGAAACCAAAGCGACGATCCGTTGTATTCCTATCGATCAGAAGCATGAAGAAGGTCAATGTATCTACTCAGGCAAGCCCTCGAAAGGTAGGGTCGTATTTGCTAAAGCTTATTGATTTAATTTCTCGTAAGAAAAAAGAGAACTACTCAACTAATCAGTATATTAGTCCTCCAAATTAAACCACCCCTGGTATTGACTGATTGGATCATCATCTCGTTTCTCCTCCTGGCCGGAATTGGCCTGATCGTCATTGAGATCATATTTATTCCCGGCACTACGGTAGTGGGCATCATGGGCTTTTTGATGGGCGGCTATGGCATCTATCGTGCCTATGACCTTTACGGAATGCAGACGGGACATTTTGTGTTAGTCGGTGGGGTTGTGTTAGGGTTTAGTGCGATCATCGCGAGCTTCAAATCTAATGCCTGGAAAAAGCTTGCCCTAAAAGGCACCATCGAATCAAAAGTAAACGAAAACCTTACCGCCGGACTGGAAATCGGGAAAGCAGGCAAGACAGTTTCTTCATTAAAGCCTATAGGAAAGGTTGAGTTTGAAGACAAAGAATACGAAGCTTCCACAATGGGAAACTTTGTAGAAGAAAACAAAGAGGTCAAAATCATCAAGATCGACCGAAACAAAATCTATGTAGAACCTATTAATTAAAAATTATACAAATGGACATCACTTTAATTTTGATGGTATTTGGAGGGATTATTTTCTTTTTCATATTCCTCTACTTCGTACCGGTCAACCTGTGGATTACAGCTGTGTTTTCCAATGTAAAAGTTGGCCTTTTTGAACTAGTCTTTATGCGAATCAGAAAAGTGCCCCCTTCGATTGTGGTCAATTCGCTCATCACGGCAACCAAAGCCGGGGTAAAACTGACAACCTCCGAACTGGAGACGCACTATTTGGCCGGCGGGCATGTGCCTTCGGTCATCAAGGCATTGATTTCAGCCGACAAGGCAAATATTGCCTTGGACTTTAACCAGGCGGCAGCCATTGACCTGGCAGGCCGGGATGTTTTTGAGGCGGTGCAGATCTCTGTAAACCCAAAGGTAATCACTACGCCAAGGGTAGCGGCTGTTGCTGCCGATGGTATCCAGTTGATCGCAGTGGCAAGAGTGACTGTACGAGCCAACATTCAGCAATTGGTTGGAGGTGCCGGTGAAGACACCATTCTTGCAAGGGTTGGTGAAGGGATTGTAACCTCTATCGGTTCGGCCGGTACGCACAAAGAAGTACTCGAAAATCCGGATAAGATTTCGAAGCTTGTTCTGTCCAGGGGATTGGATGCAGGTACTGCGTTTGAAATTCTTTCAATCGATATTGCAGATGTAGATGTAGGGAAAAACATCGGTGCAGATCTGCAAACGGATCAGGCAGCTGCTGACCTTAAAGTAGCAGAAGCCAAAGCCGAAGAAAGACGCGCTATGGCAGTCGCGGCAGAGCAAGAAATGAAAGCCAAGGCGCAGGAAGCTCGTGCCAAAGTAATCGAAGCAGAAGCCGAAGTGCCTAAGGCCATGGCGGAGGCATTCCGACAGGGAAACCTTGGCATTATGGACTATTACAAAATGGACAACATCAAAGCCGATACGGAGATGCGAGAATCCATCGCTAAGCCAAAAGGCAGCACGGGTAGTAGCAAGAAATCAGGGAAGTAAGATTCGACCTAAATAGGATTCAAAGGCGGGGATAAATCCTCGCCTTTTTTTTGTTACTATGGGTTCTTACCCCAGCGCCTTCTCCAGATCATTCACGAGATCCTCGGCATCTTCGATGCCTACGCTTAGTCGGATTAGGGAATCTCGTAGACCGGACTTAAGTCGTTCTTCACGGGGTATGCTCGCGTGCGTCATGCTGGCCGGATGACCGACTAGAGATTCAACTCCACCGAGTGATTCTGCCAAGGAGAACAGCTCAAGTTTTTGCATCAGCTCGATGGCTGTTTGGATGTTGTCATTTTTCAAAATGAACGAAATCATTCCACCAAAATCACGCATTTGCTTTTTGGCAATGTCATGGTTTTTGTGCTCATCAAATCCCGGCCAATATACCTTGGCAACCTTCGGGTGAGACTTGAGAAAATGAGCAATCCTTCTCGCATTCTCGCAGTGGCGCTGCATTCGTACGTGCAGTGTCTTAATACCTCGAAGGGTTAAAAAGCAATCCATAGGGCCCGTCACAGCCCCGGCTGCGTTTTGGATGTAGGCCAGTTTCTCATGAAGCGTATCGCTGTTGGTCATAAGAGCGCCCATCACCACGTCGCTATGCCCGGCCAGGTATTTGGTCACAGAGTGCAACGCAATATCTGCACCCTGGTCAAGTGGATTTTGCAGGTAGGGTGTCGCGAAGGTATTGTCCACCACGAGCATCGCCCCAAATTTTTTACACACTCCGGAGAGCCCTTTGATGTCGATGATGTTCATCATTGGGTTGGAGGGGGTTTCTACCCACACCAGTTTGATTTTTTTACTGAAATGCTCCGAGATGCGGTTGAGGTCTTGCATGTCCACGAACTTGAACTTGACACCCATGTCCTGGTATAGGCCGGTGAAGATCCGATAGGTGCCTCCATAGAGATCATTGCAGCTAAGTACTTCATCGCCGGGTTTCAGCAGCTTCAGGATGGAGTCAGTAGCAGCCATGCCTGAGGCAAAGGTCAGGCTGTGCTGGGCATTTTCGAGTGCAGCAAGATTTTTTTGTAGGGCATCCCTTGTAGGGTTTTGAGTACGTGAATACTCATACCCAAGGTGCTGACCGGGGGCAGGCTGCACATAAGTGGTCGTTTGATAGATAGGGGTCATAATGGCGCCGGTGCTTGGATCCGGTTCTACCCCTGCGTGTATGGCTTTCGTCCCAAATTTCATATTCCTCTCGTTTTTTTCCACGATGTTTTCCTTTATGCTGCCTTATCGTAATAAAAGTAGGTAAAATATGATTTACCCTACCATCAGTGGTCACAAATCTAATCATTATCGGATATTCGCATTCGAAACTTTATTGTAGGCAGCAGATGATTTCAAGTGGGTATATAAGGATTTTTAAAGAACATAAGCCGGTTTTTTTCTTAATGACTTGGCTCGCTATTGTGCCCATCTTTACTTCAGCGTCGCTTACTGTTTTCTTCATCGATAATGCGGAGTGGATGATGGGCTTTGCCTACTTTGATTGGGCAATATTTTTTGCTTTGTCGGTTTTGTCCATGGCGCTGGCATTTACACCTACCACCTACCTGTGCCTCGTGTCCGGCTATTTTTTAGGGCTGGAGAGTTTGATGTATTTGGTGCTGGCCTATCAGGCTGCTTCTACTGTGGGTTACTTCTTATCAAAATATTTGGATCATGACCTGTTCGGAAAATTGATTGAACAATTCAAAGGTGGCCGGGCCCTCAAGGCCAATGTGCACAAAAACGATTTTTTGCTGACCATCTTGTGCCGACTGTCACCTGGGTTGCCCTTTGCGGTAATGAATGTGGCCCTTTCCATCACTGGGGTACGATTCAGCCGTTTTTTTTGGGGTGGCTTGGTCGGGATGCTCCCTCGCACAGTATTTTTTACCTGGGTAGGGAGCCAGGCCGCTCAGATTCAAAATGCCTTTGAGAATAAGGAAGGCGTACTCTGGATCCTCATTCCCACCTTACTTGTGTTTGTGGCTATTTATTTTTTGCTGAAGCCGTCTCGTCTAAAAATTCATTGAGCTTTCTGTTCAAATCCTCACGTGTAAGGGTATATACCGGTGAAAGGCTGTTTTGACCTGGAAGGTTTTCTACATGTACAGTTTGTGTTGGGAAGGCAAAATGCACACTCAGCTTTTCACCCAATCTCAAAATGTCCAGGATGATCTCTTGTCGGAATTTTAGCTCATCGGTCCAGGTGGGGGCGTGGAAGAAAATATAAAACAGCACATCCAGAGACGAAGCACCCATGTCGTTGAGGTGAATCTCGTATTTTTCCTTGTTGGTTTTTGGATGTCGCAGCACTATCTGCTTCAGCCCTTCTACAAACACCTCGATACGATCCGGTGGCGTATCGTATTTGATGGCGATGATGGTGCGAAAGCGTCGAAACTCCCTCAGCCCGTTGTTGTCGATCACTGTGTCTGCCAGTTTTCCGTTGGGCACGTAGATCACCGAATTTCTAAAAGTACGTACCCGAGTAGATCGAAATCCGACCTCTTCTACGGTGCCATCGATATCAGAGCTGGTGATCCAATCACCGATCTTGAACGGCTTGTCGATGAAGATCATTACCGAGCCGAAGAAATTCTTAATGGTATCCTGAGCTGCCAAGGCAAATGCCAGACCTCCAATAGAGAGTCCGGTGAGCAAAGGTAGAATAGGAATATCCAGGCTGTCCATGATCACCAGTCCGCCGATCAGCACAATCATGACCTTGAGGGTCTTTTTGATCAGGGGAAGCAGTTGGTGGTTGAGCCCTTCGTCCGAGGAAATAAAGAAGTTTCCAAAGAAAATCTCAATGACATTGGCCAGACGATAAAGCACGATCATTCCAAAAAGTGGAACCAGCCCTTTAAGCACCAATACCACATAATAGCTGACGAGGGGTGGCAGCTGTAGGGTCGGGTAGAATACACTTATCAGAAAGAGTACTGCCAAAAATCCAACGGGACGAGAGACCGGTAAGAGGTATCGTGAGCCAATATCGGCTTTGCCAATGCTCGCAAGAAAACGAATAAGTAGTCTGCCAAACAGGAATGAGAACAATAACCGGATGCCAATGCTCAATAAAAGTAGTATGGAAATGGCGATCCACTGCCAAAGTTTCAAACCAAACAAGACCACCCCAAATGTATCTTCTTTTTGTTCCTGGCTAAAGAGGATGTTGGATCCAAATACAAACAAGTCATTGTATTTGGCCTCAATGGCTTTCATGGCTTTCGGCTGAAATTGCCATTTCCCCTTTCTTTTTTGCAAATAGATTTCAGGCATCCTGTCAAAAACCACATAGCGGTGCTCGTTGGCTATAGAATCGAAGTAGTCCGGATTTGTAGGTACATCTTCAAAGAAAATGTATAGCCCGGCCCCCTCGAGTAAATGCTGATATTTGGAGGCGACCTCCATAAGCTCTTCTTCGCTGGCATCAGGGTCGTTGAAAAGCAGTGCGGCTCCAGCAAAATTGGGCTGCTCGGCCTGGGCGTTGTCCGTAAAGGTCTGTAAGGCCTTGTAGGGTGTAGATAGTAGGGTTGCGATGCTGTCCTTTCTGGACTGACCCAGGAGGCAAAATTGAAGTCCTGTCAGGAAAAGAATAAGAATGGATTTCTTCATAGACAAAATAAGCCCAATCTTTCTGATACTTCAAAAACCAAAGGCAAATATCCTTGCCCTTATACTATCCGGATATTAAGTTCTCAAAAGATAAAAACAACATCCGGTATCCGGGCTGTTGAACGGCAGCTACTGCTTATTCAGACTGGGTCATTTTTTCTTTCCGGATGATTATTTTGGTCATTTACAGGCTCTTGTATTTGTAGTCAGAAATCCACAACTTACTAAGAAGAACCGTATGAACTCAAAAGAATTATGTTAGAAGAAAGTAAATATTATTTCAATAAAGCGGCAGATGTGATCGGGCTCAAAACCATGGGTCGTAAGATTTTGGCTACCCCGTTTAGAGTGGTAAAAGTCGAAATTGTAACAGACGCTGATGACGGAAGCTTTAATCACCACATAGGATTTCGTGTGCAGCACGACAACTCCCGAGGGCCCATGAAAGGAGGTCTGAGGTATCACCCCAGCGTCGATGAATACGAAGCGGAGGCACTCGCATCCCTAATGACCTGGAAAACTGCAGTAGTCAACATTCCCTATGGAGGGGCCAAAGGGGGCATTAATTGTGACCCTGAGCAGTTATCTGAAAAAGAGCTACACGACATTACCCGTACTTTTGTAGGCCACATCAAGGAGGTCATAGGTCCTAAGCTGGACATTCCTGCACCTGATGTCAACACCAACGCCAAAATAATGGGTTGGATCATGGACGAATATTCTCAGCACTACGGGTTTTCGCCGGGTGTGGTGACCGGCAAGCCAATGCATTTGTTTGGCAGCGAAGGAAGAGAGGAAGCCACTGGTCGTGGAGTGATGATTTCTCTGGAGCATGCGCTGAAGGACAAAAAAATGTCCTTTGAAGGATTGCGCGTAGCGGTGCAAGGATTTGGTAATGTTGGAAGCCATGCCTCTCGCCTGATTGCTGAGAAGGGGGCAAAGATCGTTGCCGTTGGTGATCACAAAGGCGGTGTTCAGAATCCTGAGGGTCTAGACGTTGAGAAATTAGGAGAATGGGTCAAGAAAAATCGTACAGTGGCCGGGTTTGATGGCGGAGATGCTTTTGAAAGCATCGAAGTTTTGACCTGGGACTGTGACGTGCTTATACCGGCCGCTCTGGGCGGGGTATTGACCAAAGAAAACGCTGGTGACGTAAAAGCTAAAATCGTCGTGGAAGCGGCCAACGGTCCGACTACTCCTGAGGCCGACGAAATTTTCTTCAAAAAAGATATTCTGGTGATCCCTGATATTTTGGCTAATGCCGGAGGGGTTACAGTGAGCTATTTCGAATGGGCACAGAACATTCAGCAGTTTAAATGGGAGTTGGAGCGGATAAAAAATGAACTGTACAAAACGATGTCCAAAGCGTACAAGGATGTAACCGAAATAGCCAAGTCCAAAAATGTTGATATGCGCACGGCGGCCTTTGTGCTTGGATTAGGTCGAGTGGCAAGAGCGACTATGTCAAGGACCCACGTGTCCAGTGCTCCGTTTGATGAGTATTGATGGTATTGGGTACTGCCTGAAAAAGAAATCCTTTTGGGCAGTACATATTGCTTTTTCTATTATTCTTTGGAATGATTTAAAAACCAGCGATAAATATCCTCGCCTTCATACACCCGCTTCCAGGTATCATGCCCCATTTCTTCGTGCACGGTGAAGCGGATGTCTTTATGACCCAACTCTTCCAGCTTATTCATTCCGGGGTAAAAATATTTTACATGGTTGTTTCCTCCATCGCGCCCTCCTGCGAAGCACCAGACGGGTACTTTTGCCTTGGCGATGGATTCCATCAAGTCGGGATGTCCAAACCCTACGATTGGATTGATGGCCGCCCAGGCATCTGGGTACTTGCTGGCCATGTACCAGGTACCTCGTCCACCATAGCTAATACCTGATAAGTAAACCCTGCTTTCATCTGTACGATATTCCTTCTTCACGATTTCCAAAACATCCATTACGTCCGACTCTATCCTGTGCCAGCCATTGAAATCTTCCTCAGGTCTAAAAGGGAAAATTGAATCGGCTGGATTTCCATCAATAGGCTGATCACTCCCATAAAAAGGTTCTCGTGGTGGCACACCTTCTTCCAGTCGCTTGGGAAATTTCGTAATGTCTCGATTTTCTAAATATGGTATGCCAATGGTATCCATGCCGTAGAGTGGCAGTTGCGGCCCGATGATCAAAAAGGGTAAATCCCTTCGTTGAACCCAGGCCTCATAGATGGGGCCATGTGCCAGGGTGAAGGCGAGCTCATCTTTGCCATTGCCTCTCTCGCCATTGCCATGCAGGAACATAATCACCGGCCATTTCTTTGTCGGGTCATCGTCATAGCCCTTAGGTACATAGAGGTAGAAATTTTTCTCCTGGTTGTTTTCAATGCTGATGAAGGGTACCTCTTCGAGCCGCTCAGGGCTAGGAGACTTTTGGGTACAGGAAAGAATGAGGGTTAGGCCCAAGACAAGAGTTGATGCAAGAATTTTCATTGCTTATGGGATGATTGCTGGTGCCAATTTAACCAAAGGACTCGATAAGACCGGTTAGGATTTGGGTCGAAATCATTCAGCGGATTGAATGGAGGTGAGTCGCAGGTAGTAAAACTCTTGACCAGCGATGCCACTCAAAACTTCCCGATCAAACTGGTAATACGCTCCGCTAAAGTGCACACTTAATCCATCTATTTCGTATTCCGCAGGCATGTTGCAAACAACACCCACGTCCTGCGAATCAATGGTGCCGGGGATGGCAGCATAAATGACATATTCCCCAGTGCTATCTGTGTAATGGATGAATCCGGTGGCACCGTTCACTGATTTTATTGGATCATTGAAGCCACACCCGCTGTGCTCAAGAGGGTCTTTGTCCTGACAGGAGAAAAAAGTCAATGCAAGGGAGAAAATGAACAAGGTTCGGATGGTCATGAAAGTATGGTAAGTAAAAACCCCGACCCTGTATGAACGGGGCCGGGGCTTTTGTGCTATTGAAGGTTAAAATGTCTATGTAATATAGCTGGGTACAAGTGGCTGAAATTTTCATAACACCACCGTTTTAGTTCGTCAATCTGCGAACCGATAAGCCTAATGGCTTTGGATAACTCTTTCTCGAAAAGTCGCCGGTCAAAACTTACTTTTGACAAAATAGTTTTGGAATATTCCAACATGTAGTAAAGTGGTTTAAGTTGTTAAACTAAATCACAAAATGGTACGTCTTACCATTTCACAGAGAACATTGAATTTAACAAGATTCGGATAAATTTGCAATTCGTTCTGTCATTAATACGGAAGAGGAAATGAAAAAGCTGTCATTATTTCTGATTATTTTTTTCTCGTACATCACTGTATCAGCTCAAAACGTCAGTATAGACCTGGGTGCGGATGAAATAGGTGAAAATCAGGCGTTTACCATTACGCTGACTGTGCACAACCAGCGGCTGTCGAGCTATTCGGCCTTTCCGGAAATTGAGGGATTTGTCAAAAGGGGGACATCTTCGTCTTCGTCAACCAACTTCATCAACGGTCAGCGTAGCTCGACCATGAGCATCATCCAAAACTATGTAGCTACCGGCCAGGGACAGTTCAGGCTTCCACCGTTTGCTATGAAGGTCAACGGACAAGAAGTAAGATCACCGGGCACAACAATCAAGGTAGGCCCACCGATACAGAGACGGCAAAGGCGATACGATCCCTTTGGTATGGATCCGTTCGAGGATTTCTTTGGTCAGCGACAAAGCCAGCAGCCCAAGGAATTTGTGGATGTAGAGGCAGATGCATTTTTTGCCCTGACTACCGATAAGTCGTCGGTCTATGTGGGAGAGGGATTTACCCTGACCCTGGCGCTCTACGTATCTCAGCGCAACCAGGCCGAGATGAAGTGGTATGACATCAATACCCAGATCAATGAAATCACAAAAAAAATAAAGCCGACCAACTGTTGGGAAGAGAACTTTGCGATTGAGTCAATTACCACCGAGCGTGTGGAGATCAATGGCGTCATGTACAATCAATACAAGTTGTATCAGTCGGCCTACTACCCGCTCAATACGGAGCCCATCAGCTTCCCGTCGACCGATCTTAAGATGATCAAGTATAAGGTGGCTAAGCAACGGACCTTTTATGGGAGAAACAAGCAGGAGGAGTTTACGACATTTACCAGCAAGCCCAAATCTGTAGAGGTAAAGGAACTACCCGACCATCCACTCAAAGAGAGTGTATCTGTAGGCAACTATCGCCTGGATGAAAAAATCAGCAAAAAGCAACTCAACACAGGCGAGAGCTTCAATTACAATTTTACCATTCAGGGAGAGGGAAATATTTCAGCGATAAAAGATTTGGAAATCGTGAGTGATGAAAATTTTGATTTGTACCCACCCAACGTCCAGCAGCACATTGGTCGTGGCAATGGTCGGGTGAGAGGAAGGAAGTCCTTTAGCTTCTACGGCATCCCTAATGAGCCAGGCCAGTTTGATATGTCGGAATATTTCAACTGGATTTATTTCAATACCCGAACAGAGCGCTACGACACCCTACGCTCAGAGCTGATACTTAACGTAACCGGCGAGAGTAAAAAGAACGAATACATTTTGTCCAATGACATGGGAACGTTTTACGATTCGATAGAGCTCAAAGACAATAGCTTCTTTTCGCTCAGAGAGCGAGAAACCATGAGGACAATCATCAATATTATTATTTTTGCAATGCTCGGAACGGTCGTGGCATTTATGTTCAAAAAATAGACCTTGTAATTCACTCCGCAGCATAATACTTACTACATGAGCAATTCATTTGGGTCTTTATTTAAGATCACCACTTTCGGGGAATCCCACGGCAAAGCAATAGGCGTAACAATTGACGGATGTCCTGCAGGCATTGACATAGACGAAATGTTTATCCAGGAGGAGCTGGATCGACGTAAGCCGGGCCAGTCCAAAATCACTACACAGCGAAAAGAGCCCGACAGCTTTGAAATCCTTTCGGGTGTCTTCGAGGGAAAAAGTACAGGTACACCGATCGCGCTGGTGATCCGAAATACAGATCAAAAGAGCAAGGACTATTCGCATATAGCGGATTCGTTCAGGCCTTCGCATGCAGATTTTACCTACCAGGAAAAATACGGTGTCCGAGACTATCGAGGCGGAGGGAGAAGCTCTGCCCGCGAAACAGCGGCTCGCGTAGCAGCGGGGGCGATTGCCAAGCTGGCTCTGCGCCAAATGGGCATAGAGGTCTTTGGATACGTGTCCCAGGCCGGAGATATCAAGACGGAAAAGAGTCATGAACAGCTGGACTTTTCATTGACTGAATCCAACATCGTTCGCTGCCCGGATACTAAGGTAGCTGACAAGATGATCGAGCTCATCGACCAGGTGCGAAAGCAAGGGGATACGATTGGTGGAATTGTTTCTTGTGTTGTGAAAGGAGTGCCGGTCGGCTTGGGCGAACCGGTATTCGACAAGCTGCATGCTCGACTAGGCTCTGCCATGCTAGGCATTAATGCGGTCAAAGGTTTTGAATATGGCAGTGGCTTTGAAGGAGCAAAAATGCGAGGCTCTGAGCACAACGACATATTCGAAAAAGAAGGAGACAAAGTAGTCACTAAAACGAACCTTTCCGGAGGCATACAGGGCGGCATCTCCAATGGTCAGGATATTTATTTCAATGTGGCGTTTAAGCCTGTCGCTACAATCATGCGGGATCAGGACTCTGTTGACAAGCATGGCAATGCGGTAACAGTCTCAGGAAAGGGCCGACACGACCCTTGTGTGGTGCCAAGAGCCGTGCCCATTGTAGAAGCCATGGCGGCTTTGACCATTCTGGATTTTTACCTCTTGCAGCAGAGCACTCAACTCAAAGGTTAGTATATTGGTTGATCAAACTCGATCAATGAAAAAAATCCCAATACACTTCAAGATCCTTCTCGGTTTAGTCGCCGGGGTGGTCTGGGCCTTCCTTTCCAGTGCTCTTGGTTGGAACCAATTTACCATCAACTGGATTGATCCATTCGGAGTAATCTTTATTCGACTGCTCAAGTTTATCGCGGTTCCGCTGGTGCTGTTCTCCATTATTGGAGGAGTAGCCGGGTTGAGCGATATCACCAAGCTAGGCCGGTTAGGAGGCAAGACTCTTCTGGCCTACTTGACCACTACGGTGATTGCGGTTTCGATTGGCCTTCTGCTGGTTAATGTGGTAGCTCCTGGCAAATTGATGGATGACGAGCAACGTCTCAAAAACCGCATTTCATTTGAGATATGGCGAATGGACAACAACATGGGGCCTGCTCAGGATGGAATGTCCTACATGTCGAGGCCTGAAAATCAACACCTGCTATCTGAGGCACGTCAGGAAGCAGTTGCCGCTGAAAAGAAGAAGGGTGTAAGTGAAAAAATGGCCCAGGCGAATAAGAAAAAAGATGAGCGGCCGCTGGATTTCATTGTAGACATGGTACCGGAGAATATCATGGTGTCCATATCCAACAATCGCCTGATGCTTCAGGTCATTTTCTTTGCCATCTTCTTTGGGATTACCCTAGTAATGATACCCAATGAAAACTCTGAACCTGTTATCAAATTGATCAATGGTCTGAATGCCGTTTTTCTTAAAATGGTGGATTTGGTAATGAAAGCGGCCCCCTACTTTGTATTTGCCTTGCTTGCGGGGGTGATCGCCAAGATGGCCAATACCCCGGCCGAAGTGCTGGAAATATTTCTTGGATTAGGATCGTACTCTTTGACCTTATTTGCCGGATTGGCTTTTATGGTCTTTGCATTTTACCCATTGATGCTAAAGACTTTTTACAAAGGAATGAGCTACAAGCAATTCTTTAAAAATTTGAGCCCTGCTCAGTTTTTGGCATTCTCCACCAGCTCGAGTGCAGCCACGTTGCCTGTGACCATGGAGTGTGTGGAGGAAAACATGGGGGTATCCAACAATGTGGCAAGCTTTGTACTGCCCATTGGGGCCACCGTCAATATGGATGGAACTAGCCTCTATCAGGCAGTAGCTGTATTGTTTCTGGCACAGTTGCACATGGTAGACCTCAGTGTGGCTCAGCAGCTGACCATAGTGCTTACTGCTACCCTGGCATCTATCGGCGCAGCAGCCACCCCTAGTGCAGGAGTGATCATGATGATCATGGTGTTGCAGTCTGTAGGCCTCAACCCTGCATGGATTGGTATTATACTACCTGTGGATCGGATACTGGATATGTGCCGAACGGTGGTGAATGTGACCGGCGATGCAACAGTATGTACTTTGATTGCTAAGTCGGAGGGGGAGATAGCTAAATAAACAATGATAAAACTGGTACCAATTGTATTGATGCTGGGATTTTTGTGCTCCTGCAACGAAGAGCCTAAGACCTACGATTTCCCAACTTCACCCTACATAGATTTTGTCGACTTGAATTATGTAGATGTTATGGGTGATATGGATTCTTTACAACTCACCATTAAAATCTGGGATGAGGAAGATGATCTTGGGATAAGCTGGAGACAGGAACACGAAAGAAAATATGATCCCTTTGAAATAATAGTTGATTCAGTGGATTTCAATGGGAGGGCTTTTAGACCAGTTACCTATGGTACAAAAGAGGTGTACCTCCCTTTTTACCTGTATAGTCCCTCCTTCGACACATTGTATCAGGAGATTTATAGTTTGACTGATGATAGACCTGAGTTTAATTGCGAGCATTATGACATGCAGGATTTACATGACTTGCCTGGCAGTGATTCTATGGACGAATACATTGCTAAATGGGATACAGTGTACGTATTAAGAAACCCAAACCGATATAATCTGTTGGTCGATTTTTATATTGATTTTACCGGTGTTGGAAGCAATCCAGATAGCTTTGAGTTGGTTGAGTGGGAGTATTGGGGTAATGAGTACGGGTGTGGTTTGACTTATGATGGCCGATTCCAGGACGTGTTCTCGTATAGTGAAAGAGGACCTTTTTCTATTTCAAACTTCCGTGGACAATCACCTCACACTTTGACCTATAATATGCTTGGTTATGGTTTTCTGAATGTGTTAAGAACTCGACCATTTAAGCTTCATATCCAGGTTAAAGACCGTGAGTTCAACGAGAGCAATGTTCTTGAAACTCCGGTGATGACCCTGCAAGAAATTACAAAACCCGATTAGGTAAATAAAAAATCAGAGCCATGAGGCGATGGCTCTGATCCGGGTTAATTTTAGATTAGGTCGGCTTATGTCTTACCAGCAATTGTCCATTTCACAATAGAAGCATCATCATCAACATAAACCCGGTAAGCGTCAGCAAAAATTTGAGTGTACTGTTGCTGACCATTTTGACCTTGGGCTCCGGGTGAGTATTTGAGAGATATTCTTCCGTCATGGTAGGATTTACTTTCATGACAAACGTAGGGCCGCGGGGAATTAAGAACTAATTGATTTAGTCTGACCCGTTAGAATTTTTTATTGAAATCCATAGTCGACTACTTAGAAATTGTAGTAGAATTCGCACTTTGAAAAACAACCGATTGCAGGAGGAACCGATTTTTGCAAAAAATGCAACTACAAAATTGTTAATTATTGAATCTTGCAAATGATGACATTTTTAGTAAATTCTGGCCGATTTGTTGTAGAGTGGGATTGAGCTAAGAATTAGAATGAGTGATCAAGTTAGGATTCAGGAGTCGATAATAGAGGCTATTAAGGAAAACTTACATCCAGGGATTTCCCTGGTAGATGAGCTGGCACAGTGCCTGGCCATCAGTAAGGACAGTGCCTATAGAAGGCTCAGGGGAGAGAAACTCCTCGGTATCGATGAGGTGGCCAAGTTGGTGAAAGCCTTTAATCTATCACTGGATGAGATCATTAGTTCTGACAGAACCAAAGTCTCCTTTAACATCCGGCCTATCGACAATGAATTCTTCACTTTTGATAAATACCTGGAGTCCATCCTGGGCAATCTATCTCTGATGACTCAGATCGAAGACAAGGAATTGTTCTACTCGGCCAGGGATCTCCCTATTTTTCATTACTTTCAATTCAGGGAGCTTTCAGCGTTCAAGATTTTCTTTTGGATAAAAAACTACCTGACCGGGGAGAGCAGCCTGGGAAATCAGTTTTCGCTGGCCAACATAGACCCGAGGTTGGATGCGATGGTCCACACCGGTCAAAAAATTCATAGGGCCTACTTCGATATTCCGTGTGTAGAGATATGGACGCACGAGACCACCAATATTACCCTGAGACAGATAGAATTTTCGTTTGAAAATGGCATACTCTCCCATACTGATGCTATTGAATTATGCGAGCAATACAAAGACCTGCTGTCACACATCAAGCTGGAAGTCCAGTCCGGTAAGAAATTTGGCAAGGACGGATCGCAGGGTGATGGATCTGCGTATCAGCTATACGTAAATGATGTAGCTATCGGTGATAATTCGATCTTATTTGAAATGGCGGGTCAGAGAATTGCTTTTGTCACCTATAGTAGCATCAACTACCTCAATACAAGTGATCCGTATTTTTCAGGATTGTTGAGAAAACATTTCGATCATAGCATACAAAAATCGATGCTGATCAGTGGGACGGCAGAAAAGTTTAGAAACAAGTTCTTTAATGCTCAGCTGAAAAAAATTGATGATCTGAAAATCAGGCTTGAGCAATCCCAGCATACATCTATTTTGGGGTAGACCTAGGCTTCCACCACCAATTCATCCATAGATCGGACTACACGCGACTTGAGTCCAAAGAACTCAAGCATAACCTTGGCAGCTCCCCGGATGATCAGGTTTTTAGCGATTACATTTACTTCCTTGATGCGATGCTTGTATTTGGTCATACAGGCATACCATTCTTTTCTGGCAGCCACTTCAAATCCGTCCATTTCGCTACAGTCCCAGAGCATACAGTACTCCGTATTTGGATTGGCATCAAATTCCTCCGCCCATGCACGGGTTCCTTCTACACTTGTTTGTACTGTAAATTTTCCCTTGAATTTGAAATGAAGGCAATTCAATCCAAGTTGTGGATTTTCCTTGATTTCCAGTTGGCTTGACGTAAAATCCATAAGCACTAAAGTTTAGTAATATGTGCTTTCTCAAAATATGCTGTACTAAAGTTAAATACTTCCGATCCTTATTACAATGGCATCTGAGATATGTCATGGTTTAGCGACAATTGATAGTTTTCAAACTATTGCTTCGTATAATCGTTATCTTTGCACGAGATAAAACAGAAAAGATGGATACAGTAGAGAAATCACCGGTGAATTTGTACATAGAGTCTAATCCCAACCCGAACACGTTGAAGTTTGTGGCCAACTATATGTTGGTGCCGGAGGGGGCCAATTTTGATTTCACAGATCCTGGTGCTGCTGCTGGATCAGAACTAGCCCAAGAGCTTTTTACTTATCCTTTTGTACAGGGTGTTTTTGTGATGAGCAATTTTGTGACTGTATCCAAGGACGAAGCTACGGACTGGGAAGAGGTGAAGCTCGGCATCAAAGAGCACATTAAAAATTATCTTGATTCCGGTAAGCCGGTGGTAGACCTGTCGGCCCAGCCTCAGCCGGACGCAGGGACTCCGGCGGAGGGCTCAGACATTGAAGAGAACATCAAGGCTATTCTCAATGAATACATTCGTCCGGCCGTAGAGCAGGATGGTGGCGCAATACATTTTCATTCTTTTGAAGATGGAAAGGTCAGTGTAGTGCTACAAGGTGCATGCAGTGGCTGTCCATCGTCTACCCTTACCCTTAAGGCGGGCATTGAAAACCTACTCAAGAGAATGGTTCCTCAGGTAGAGGAAGTAGAGGCCATCAATGGGTAATCGGTTCGTCCGCCCATTCAAATTCGAACAAGTCTTTCAGGCGGTTTTTTAGCTTATCCTGTACTTCTGCAAATTCAGGAGTATAGCCCAGTTCCTTTTCCAGGGAAGTGACGGCTTTGTCGTTAATGCCGCAGGGGATGATATTGCCAAAGTAGGACAAATCAGGGCTCACGTTGAAGGCAAAGCCGTGCATTGTGATCCATCGGCTGGACTTTACGCCCAAGGCGCAGATTTTCCGTGCTTTCATGGGATTGTCTCCATCGATCCATACTCCAGTAAGGCCCTCTACTCTGCCACCAATTACTCCATAGTCTGCCATGGTGAGGATTACGGCTTCCTCGAGAAACCTCAGGTACTTATGAATGTCTGTGAAGAAATTATCCAGGTCAAGTATAGGGTATCCAACGATTTGTCCCGGACCATGGTAGGTGATGTCTCCTCCCCTGTTGATTTTGTAAAAGGAGGCATGTTTGTCCTCAAGCCCCCGGTCATTAAGCAATAGGTTTTTTTCATCGCCGGACTTGCCAAGCGTGTAAACATGAGGGTGCGAACAAAAAATCAGATAATTAGGGACAGGTGTTTGTTCTTTTTCCTCCTGACGCCTGTTTTCTATTTTGAGATTGACAGATTGATCAAAAAGCTCCTGCTGATAGTTCCATGCCTTTTGATAATCAATCAGCCCCAAATCTATAAAGCGTACCTTTCTGTTCTTCTCCTTGTACATGTGCGCAAAACTAGTCAATACATAGTTCTTGAAGTTTGCCGGCCTACGACATATCCGCCCAAAGGTTGGCTTGTCCGTATTCGTACCATTTGCATAAAATATCGGACGATAATGTGTCGAAAATTTCCCCAAAAAATTACTAATACTCAGTAAATCAAATTGTTACGTTTCTGGCATGACGTTGGGGTAAGGAACAATCAGAACTCAAAACGATGCACATGAAACTCAAAATATCAATCATGGCTATATGGGTGGCGAGCGCTCCCCTCATGGCCCAACCATTCGAAAACGAAAACAAAAAGGAGCAACAGGAAGCGGCCATTGCCGAACTGGAATTAGAACTGCTCGCTCAATACTCCACGGATGAGGGTGGAGTGAAGGCCATTACGCTAGTGTTTTACAATGCGGAATTTAATTTGGTAAAAGAAGTACAGGTTGATTACCTGGGGGATACGGACGAGGAGATAGAGCACTTGATTTTGCAGAGTACACTGCTACTAGACGAAGGAAAATCCAGGATATATCAAATAAAGAAATAGTAAGTAGTTAGGAGGTTTAAGAGGGCGTTGCCCTCTTTTTTTATGTCAAGTTGAGAATTGGTGCAGCTATTTTTTCTTACTGCTCTTGAGCGACTTGATAAACTGAGACCAGGCAAACGGGTTCATGAGCGATATAGAATTGGCCTGAAACCGACTATTGTAGGCGGCGTTTTGGACATTCATATAATTGTAGTGGTTGCCGCTGGCACCAAGGGCTGATCCCCGATAGATTTTGTTGAGCATCTCCTGATCTACATTTTGCTGCATATTTCTCAGGTCATTTGCATTGGGTAGCTGCAGGGCCAGTACCGCCTCCTTAAATAGCTCTTCACTGGGGAAAGGATAGACTTCCAGTTCGGGTAGATAGGTGGTGTCCTCCTTGAGGCGGATGACTACCGTGAGGTCCTCCTTTCTGTCGATAGGGATGATCACTTGTTCTTTTTCATAGCTCACGGCACTCACGATCAGACTATCACCACCGAGCACAGGCATAGAAAAATACCCATAGACATTGGTCGTAGTACCTCGGCCGCCTTTGGTGGTATAGATATGCACCCCGGGGACGCCATATTCATTTTCCTCACTCACCACGATACCGGTAAACTGCAAAACGGTACGATCTGTCTGTGCCATGGCTACATTGCCTATGGAGATCAAAAGAAATAATATGACAGAACCGAAGAGTTTCAAAACCAGTTTCCCTTTTAAATGGTAATTTGCATACAAATGTTGCTTCCTTTTGTAAAAGTACGAAATAATTGCCCAAAAGGTCTTTCTTAAACTCATTAGGGCGAGTCGCCAGATGAAATTAAAGCACTTTAGTCTACAGGTAGGTTCCCAGATTTTCAAATCCTTTTCCGATGAAGCAAGGGTCAGGATCATGTACCTGTTGTTCTTACACGACAGACTTTGTATCTCGGATCTTGAGCACATTCTCAACTTCACTCAGACGAAAACTTCCCGGCATATCACTTATTTAAAAAATGCCGGGTTGCTTAACTCTGTCAAAGAAAGTCAATGGGTTTTTTATGAAATTAAGGACGAGGTCAAGGGCATTGTAGAGCAGATATTTGAATTCCTCAACAAAGATGCGCAGCTGCAGAAAGACGATGAGGTATTTCAAATACTGAATAGTAACCGGGAGCTGTCTATCAATAAAATTGAGCATCAATAATATGGCTAATAAGTATCAATCGGTTTTTTTCGATCTGGATCATACCCTGTGGGACTATGACAAGAATGCTGAGGATACGCTTGTGGCTCTGTATGACAAGCACGATCTTTCTCAATTGGGTGCAAGGTCGGCTGGAGATTTTGTCACCCATTTTCTGGCCGTAAATGATGAGCTGTGGTCACAATTCAATGTGGGTAAGATCAGTAAAAGCTTCCTGCGAAATGAACGCTTCACCCAGGTCTTTGAACGATCGGGAATTGAGCTCAATGGTCTGGCGCCTGGGTTTTCTCAGGTGTTCAGCCGGGAATTTCTGGTGGAATGTCCGCTGAGGAGTGCGGTGATAGAAGGGACAGTAGAGATCCTCGAATACTTGAAAAATAACTACCACCTGCACATCATCACCAATGGCTTTGAAGAGACGCAAACGGTCAAAATGAAAAGTGCAGGTATACTGGAATATTTTGATAAAGTAATTACCTCAGAAAAGGCAGGATTCAAAAAACCTGCAGCGGGCATATTCTATTATGCCTTGAAGCATAGCAGGGCGGAGCTGAACACTTCGATCTTTATTGGGGACAATCTTCAGACCGACATCAAAGGGGCACGTGACTATGGAATGGATCATGTGTTTTTCAATCCCCGTGAGGTCAGGCCGGATGTGTCTCCTACCTATGAAATAACACGCCTTGATCAACTGAAGGATATCCTCTAATGTTAAAAATAGTTAAATACTCCCTCTACGTCCCTACAGCCCATAAATTTGGCGGATGAACAAACACGCGCTGGCATGGGTCATATCGATCACGGGGATATCCCTGGTAGGACTGGTGATTTTCCAGGTGGCATGGGTCGGCAACCTGATCCGCGCCAATGAGTCGGCATTCAAGCGCGACGTGCAGGAAACACTTTACAGTGTGGCCGAAATGCTGGAAAAGAAAGAGGCTCTGGCTGTGACGGTTGACAATTTCCACTCAGAATTCATCTACAAAATCCTGTCTAGTACTGATAGCAATCGGGTCGAACTCATCGAGAGCACTTTTGAAAAAAAGGTGATCGAGATACAGGATTATGTGCAGAATGCCGGGGAAACTCCGGATTGGGTGAGTTTTTATTTCAACTCCGAAAAGGGCGATGATTCGGTTCAGGACTTTTCCGTGTCGCTCAAGGATCAGTCCGGAAGTCGGCCTGGAGAAGTACAGCTTTCTCAGGAAGTCGATTCTATGCAGGCTCGTCAGTCGACTTTTGAGCGCCAGGTCAAGAAAGTCGCAAAAAAATCTGAGTATGTGCAAATGGCAATGCATGAGCTTTTTTCTGGTAAAAAGTCATTGAGTGATCGGGTGGATATTGGTGAAATCGATTCTCTTATCACAGTAGGGTTGGCAGATCGTGGGATAGACCTTGCTTATGAGTTTCTTGTATTTGACCCTATCAACGAAGTGGTGGTCGGCCAGAATTTTGGAGGAAGTGCTTTGACATTGATTACTTCTGACCTGAAGGCCAACCTCTTTCCTGGGGATGTATTGGGCAATGCCGGCTTTGTTAGCATTCGATTCCCTGACCAGGCGACTTACCTGTTTGGGAAAATATGGGTTACCCTATTTTCTTCCGTATTGTTCATCCTGATTTTGTTGGGGACTTTCAGCTATACGATTCGTACAATTTTCAAGCAAAAGAAACTCTCTGAAATCAAAAACGATTTCATCAACAACATGACCCATGAGTTCAAGACACCCATTTCTACCGTGGCCCTGGCCTGTGAGGCGCTACAGGACAAGGATATCATAAGCACCGAGGAACTCAAGAAAAAATACCTGGGCATCATCGATGTTGAAAATAAGCGGCTGGGACAACAGGTAGAGAAGGTGTTGCAGGTGGCGCTGGTAGATCGAAAGGATTTCAAACTCAAATATGAGGAGCTGGACGTGCATGAGATTATTGATCAGGCCATAGAGAACATAGCGATCCAGGTGAATAAAAGGGGTGGGCATGTCAACAAGGAGCTTAACGCAGTCCATCATTTGGCGAAAGCCGACCGGTTGCACCTCACCAACATCATCTACAACTTGCTAGACAATGCCAACAAGTACTCGGGTGACTCTCCTAAGATTACTATTGCCTCTCAGGACAAATCCGATGGCATAGAAATCTCCGTACAGGACGAAGGCATCGGCATGGCGCGTGATACACTGGGTAAGATATTCGATAAGTTTTATCGTATCCCTACCGGTAACCTCCATGATGTAAAAGGCTTTGGCCTGGGCCTGGCCTATGTGAAAAATATGATAGAGGCTCATGGCGGCACGATTTCCGCTTCGAGCGAATTGAAAAAAGGCAGTAAATTCACCGTAAAACTGCCCTACGAACCAGTAACCCCAGTGACATGACCAAGATCCTGCTTGTAGAAGATGACCCAAACCTTGGCCAGATCCTGAGCGAATACCTTGAGCTCAAGGGATTTGAAACGCGTCTTTGTCGTGATGGAGAGGATGGCTTGACCTCCTACCAGGCTGAGAAGTGGGACATCTGCGTGCTGGACGTGATGATGCCAAAGAAGGATGGGTTTACCCTTGCCAGGGAAATACGGGCCATGGATCAGCAAACGCCCATCATTTTTTTGACGGCTAAGTCAATGAAGGAAGATACCATTGAAGGATTGAAAATCGGGGCGGACGACTACCTGACCAAGCCCTTTAGTATGGAGGAGCTGATCTTGCGAATTCAGGCGATCCTGAAACGAACGCAGTCCACCACTAATAAGGCAACAGAGAACAATATTTTCAAGTTGGGAACCCTTACTTTCCGCTATGACAAGAGCCTGCTGGAGCGGCCCTCAGGTGATGTGAAGCTCACCAGTCGGGAGAACGAACTGCTCAAGATTTTCTGTGACAACATCAATCAGACCCTCGATCGGAATGTAGCCCTCAAGGCCATCTGGAAGGACGATAGCTACTTCAACGCCCGCAGCATGGACGTGTACATTGCCAAGCTCAGAAAGTACCTTAAGGAAGAGGAATCCATTCACATCCTCACCGTACATGGGCAGGGATTTAAGCTGGTGGAGGTGGAATAGACCCAAACTAACCTTTCCGTTTTTGGAGAATTCAGTATTTTAGACAAAAACAAAATCAAATGATTCTTGTTCCGTCCATAGCACTCCACGAAGGAAAAGTGACCCGTCTCACCCAGGGAGACTACACGGGTGGTACGACCTACAATCAGTCCCCTCTCGATCTGGCCAAGGGCTTTGAAGATGCGGGTATTGAATGGGTTCATATAGTGGATCTCGATGGAGCCCAAAAAGGATCGCCTGTGAATGACTATGTCGTTGAGGTAATTGCAGGACACACGAACCTCAAGATCAACTTCTCCGGGGGCATCCATACCGATGGAGACATCAGCAAGATTTTTGAGAACGGGGCACTTACTGTGACCTGTGCTACTATGGCGGTATATCAACCCGAGCTCTTTGCTTCCTGGGTGATGTCCTATGGCGCAGAAAAGATCGTACTGGGAGCAGATTCGTTGGATGGGATGATCCGCGTGGGTGGCTGGCTCAAAGGCACTCAAATAAATCTTGAGGAACATATTGAGCACTTTCATACCCGAGGGCTCAAGTACGTGAAAACCGCCGACATATCACGTGAAGGAACCATGGGCGGCCCGGCATTGGATCTGTACCTTAGACTCAATGAAAAATTCCCTCATCTGCAGATTTTTGCCAGTGGGGGGATCAGAAACCTTGACGATTTTTTCGAATTGAAAAAGACCGGTGTGGCGGGAGCGATTTTCGGTAAGTCCTTTTACGAGGGAAATATTACCCTGGCAGATTTATCGAAGTATAATTCGGCCTAACGACCTTTCTTCACTCCCTTTGGATAAGGATAGGGCTCCGGTTCTTTTCGCCGCTTGATGATCCAGTAGATACCGTCACTTTCTTCCACGCGTTCCCCCTTGTTCCATGGCGATGGATGTTGCAGGTCTTTCTTATCGTCCTTGACCGTTTTTGGTTTGCCAAAGACAAAGTTGATCCCAAATCGTAAATTTACCGATTGTGTTTCGGGTACGTTCCATATCCTTGCCAGCTTGTCTGATGCCATGTACATCTGTACGGGTCCAAATTTGGCGGCAAGCCCGACGCCCACATCAAAACCCTGCTGAGGTGTCCGGATGACGTTTACAGAAGCACTTAGGATGTCACCTACGGTTCGAGTATATCCGAGTGCATATTGCATCTTGACCTGATCTTGTACCCAATATCCCGCCATGGTCGCGCTAAATAAATCATTGGGTGTCAATTGTAAAAACATACTGCCAAACGCACGCGTATTTAGTCCGGTGGTGTAAGATCGGGTGGTGGTTGTATCCACAAACTTCTCGAGGAGGGAGTCCAGTGCCTCTCCAAAATTATCAAGTTCTTTCAGGTCGCTGACCCCTTCGAACACAAATGCCGTGTCAAGCAACAAGTAATTTTCAGGATCTACCTTCCAGCGGATAAAGCCTAGGTCATTCACTGACACGGCCGCTGACACATATTCATTTATCTTCCAATGGGTGCCCAGATCTACTCCAAAACCGATGTTGCCATTACTGATCAGGTGTGAAGACAATTCATCGGAATCGAGAATGTTGAGGCCGGAGGTGTTGACCGTGGCGCTTGACAGGTCGAAGCGATGGGCATAGTCACTTCCTACCTCTACTGTACCATCAAATTTGGAATCCGTAATGGCACTGATCATTCCATTCAGGTATTTGACCCTTACCCCCATATTTATAGCTTTGTTGGGAATACTCGTCCAAAGTCCAAGTCCATATTCACGGTAATATCTGGCATCGACCAGTGTACTGCTGATATCTACATCCCGACCCACCAGGCCTGCATTGCCGTTCCAGGCAAATTGGACTTCGTCATCTCCATAAAAGCCGTTGGCTGTGATTCGTTCGCGTACAAATACAGACCAACCAAAAGTACTCTTTGGTCTAAATCCCATATAGAGAGTCGATACTTCGGCTTCTGCCTGAATATAATTTCTATTTTCAGCCAGGTCGACAAAATTTCCAAAATCCCAAAACTTACCACCCTGCTCATCTACCCCAGCTAGGTCCTTGTAGCTGACGGGGCTGTTGACATCTACATAAATTCCTGAGATGGCAGGAATGCCTAAAAAGAATTTTCCGTCAGGAAAAAAGGCAGGATTGAAATTATTGCCCTGATAGGTGTGGTTGGTAAGATGGTACAAAGAGATGCCCGATTGCGCTTGGGCATTTGAGACAAATAGTACCAATAAAAACAGGGTCGATATTTTTGAAAGTAATCTCAAATGCAACTACTATAGTTCCTTGTTTATACCTACCTCCATGGATACTATCAGTTCCAATTCTGAGTCGGAAAATATTTTCACGAAGGTGCCATTCTCTGAGTCAAAACTATTCACATTCATTGCCAGGATCAATAGAGTGGCATTTTCCAGGGCTTCTAATGATTCGCCATAAAATGGCACCATGGCAATGGTCTCCTGTGGAGTGTCGGGCCGTCCTGAAAGGGGTAGGTCAGGTGATTCAATGAGCAACAGGTCTGGTACTTCATACAGTATATTGCCTGTAGCATCATGGAGCTGTAAATCCACGATTCCCGTGAGTGGAAGTAAATTCACTGACTTGACAATCAAAACCACAGTATCGGCCTCATCGAGGTTTAAGCTGTCGATACCAAAGTCGAAATCACGGGTAAAATTTTGAAGACTGACATCCAAAGGAAGTTCCATTTCCATGAGGACACTGGCTGTGCTGGCTATGTCGACGAAGTTTCTGTCCACTGAATCCACTGCGTTGAAGTTGCTCTGGGCAGACAAAGCAATATTAAACTGGGTCGGGGCATTGGCAAATAAATCCCTGAGATTTGAATTGTTGCTATTGATACTAACGAGGGAAGTTACGGATCCTCCGACGTTATTGACGGTCGGTGCCTGCACAAACTGTAGTGATTCAGTAATCTCACCCGATAGGCGAGTGGTCTGGCCTCCATCACCAATGCTCGTTATGTCACTCAGATCCAAGCCCATTTTTACGCCAAAGGCATTTTCGATGGTCAAGTTGATTTCGGGCGACTTGAAGGCGAAAAGGTCTACATCAATATCTTCAAAGAAACCTATTTCTATGATTCGGTCCTGTACCTCGTAATTTTTTTCGCCGAAGTAGCCGTACACGGTCTGATAGGTAACGTTTTCTATACTAAGTGTATAAGAAAGAGAATCTGCAGGGTTCACCGAATTTCCTGCAGTTACCAATATGACCCCATCAAAAACACCGGTAAAGACATTTAGGGCTCCTTCACTTTCTGCTATCGTTCTATACCCGCTGAGAGATAAATTTTCCGATAAAGTGCCTCCAGCAGGGATTGTTTCAGAGAATATGAGTGTATCGCCCGTCTGGGAGTTCACGATATCATGGATAATGAAGTCAAACTGGAAGTCGACTGAAAAAGTTGACTGCATATCCAAGCGAACAGTTCCGTCCAGATATATAATCGAATCCAGTTGTTCACCTTGTGAAATGGGATATTCAAATTGGAGGTTCTCTGTATGAGCTACCATGGTATCGGCGGGCGGATTCTGGATGTCAAACCCTGGCGCTATACTGCCGGGATTACTCACATCATCAATTACCACGATTTCATCAATATCGTCGAACCCGGATGAATCTGTGTATATAACTTTCAACAGCATCGAGTTGTCCTCTTCCCAATGCAAGGTCGAGTCTTCAAGCTCATCTAGTAGTTCTTGCACGGTATATGTCGTAGACCCTACAGGTACACCAAAGCTCGGAGTCCACGACGGCAGCTCCCGATCCGTATCGATCTCATCAAGATTGCATCCGGCCAATAAAGCCAGCCCCGTGAGAAGGGCACCCACAAAATGTAAAGATTTCATCTAACCGATCAAAAAATAACACAACACATACACAAATGATCTTGCTAGCTGGATTGTCTAGCAATATAACAATTATTCAAATCACAAAATAATTATATCAACTAACGTTTTTATTTGAGATAATTGCTTGGGTAGATTGATTTAGTGCAATAATCAAAGCTCTTTGGCAGAATTCTCCACCTTGGTTTTGAGATCGCTCTTGTATTTAACGAGATTGAAGGCAATTTTATCGTTCCAAGCACCCACTATTTCTGCAGCCAGAATGCCAGCGTTTTTAGCGCCATTGAGTGCCACAGTGGCTACAGGGATGCCTCCTGGCATTTGGAGGATGGATAAGATCGAGTCCCAGCCATCAATGGAGTTGGAGGACTTGATCGGCACGCCAATAACCGGTAGGGTAGTCAGGCTTGCCGTCATTCCGGGAAGATGCGCTGCACCACCAGCTCCTGCGATGATCGCCTTCAGGCCTCTTGATTTAGCCGATTCGGCATATTCCACCATTTTATGTGGGGTGCGATGAGCAGATACAATGTCTATTTCGAAGGGCACTTCAAGTTCCTTGAGAATATCCGCTGCTTCCTGCATTATCGGCAGATCTGATTTGCTGCCCATGATGATACCAACCAATGGATCCATTTACGCAATAATTTTTATTTGTTCTTTAATCTTTCTGGCAAGGGTCTTAAGTTGAGGCAGGTCATCACCTACCAGTGTGACGTGTCCCATTTTTCTATAAGGTTTCGTCATTTTCTTGCCGTACAAATGTACATGAAGCCCCGGAACTTGCAGTGCCTCATCGACACCTACGTACTTAGCGATGCCTGTATAGTCCTCAGCGCCAAGCAAATTGATCATCACGGCACTGCCCTTGGTGGACGTGTTGCCTGGAGGCCAATTGAGAATAGCTCGGAGGTGTTGTTCAAACTGAGAAGTGATGTTGCCTTCTATACTGTGGTGGCCACTGTTGTGCGTACGAGGGGCACATTCGTTGACCAGGATCTGACCGTCTTTGGTGGTAAACATTTCCACTGCGAGTAGCCCTACCATGTCAAAAGCAGAAATTACTTTCTTGGCAAGGTCAGCGGCCTTGCCCTGTAGTTCTTCTGATATAGATGAGGGTGAAAAAAGGAATTCCACAAGATTGGCTTCCGGGTGATATTCCAACTCTACGACCGGAAAGGTCTCCATTTCGCCACGCTCATTTCTCGATACGATGACCGAAATCTCCTTGTCGTAATCCACAAATTTCTCGAGGATCGAGGGAGCCTCAAATCCCTTGTCCAAATCTGCTTGCGATTTAATCACCTGAACGCCCCGGCCATCGTACCCCTCAGTTCTTAGCTTGTTTACAGCAGGGAGCATCTTCACATGATCGGATAGATCCAATTTTTTTTCTATGAAAACGAACTCTGAGGTCGGAATGTCATTGTCCAGATAAAACTGCTTTTGCAGGCCTTTGTCTTTGATGATTTTAAGGACACGAGGCTGAGGGTAAACTTTTTTGCCTTGGGCTTCTAATTCTTCAAGCCCTTCGATGCTTACATTTTCGATCTCAACAGTGATCACATCGCAGTCCGCACCAAAGCGAACCACCTGGTCTTTATCTCGGATGTCGCCATGGACAAATTCAGAAGCCAGGTTTTTGCATGGCGCGTTTTCATCAGGATCCATGCATTTTATGTGTAGATTAAAATCCATCGCAGACTTGATCATCATGCGACCGAGCTGGCCGCCACCAAGCACGCCTACTTTACTATTTGGGTCAAAGGACATAGAAAAATTTTGTGGCAAAAGTAATTGCTGACCAGTTTCTAGCTAAAACTTAAACCCAATTTGTTTTGACTGGGGTATAATGAGAACCAAATTGGGGCTAAATCAAGACCCTTTCTTAATAATCCCCATCTTCTCCATCAATTTGCTTGCGTTGAAGCTTTTGCATGGCCCGGGGGTCAGTTTGTAATCAAAAACGATTTCGTCTTCTTGGATCGTGTTGTTGAAGCTGTAATTGGAAATGTTCTTTATGTCCTTCGCAAGTTCTGAAAGCTGCAGGTCATGGGTGGAAATGAAGCCTGTGCACTGCTTTTCTGTGAGCTGCTGAATGAGGTGAACGGCCCCATGATGGCGGTCGTCAGAGTTGGTTCCTTTCAGGATTTCATCCAGCATATAAAAAATCGGAGTATCCTCCCCGGTGGCATCGAGCAGTTGCTTGATTCGCTTGAGTTCGGCATAGAAGGAGCTTACGTTCTCCTCCAGGTTGTCCTGCGTTCTCATGCTCGTAAAAATCCGGGTTAGTGAAGATGTGAATTCAGAGGCGCAGACGGGGGCACCCATTTGTGCCAGAACGAGATTCACTCCGACAGTTCGTAGAAACGTACTTTTTCCTGACATATTCGAACCGGTAATCAAGGCTAGACTTCCTGCACCATTGATTTCGAAATCGTTGCTCACTCGCTGTGTTTTTTTAATGAGTGGGTGTCCAAGGTTTTTCGAGTTGAGCACAAAATTCTTGTCAGAAACCGAGGGGAAAACGTGCTCAGGATTGGCATGGGCATATGATGCAAGATTGCTAAGGGCGTCAAATTGGTGTACCGTTTCAATCCATTCCTCGAAATGAATCCCAAATTCTTCTTTCCATTGATTGGCCTGCTGGTGTATCATCAGATCCGTACAAAATAGAAGGTCAATGGGGCCATAAAGCATATTCCAGCGAGACTCAAATGCGAAAAGAATGGATCGCAGTTTTTTGATGGCTGCGCTGGCTTGTACCCCATGTGTTTGAAACTTTTGCCTAAGCTCACTCAATAGTGGGCTGTCGTATTGCTTTGACTCGATGGTGACAATAATTCTTTCATAGGATTCCATGACCAGCCCCATGCCATTCATGTTTTTAGAAGTCTCCTTGAGAGAATTAAACAATTTGCCAAGAATGATCACATGGACAAAAAGAGAGGCATAAAGCCAGTGATAGGGCCAGTCCATTAACCACCAGCCAATAATAAAAGTAGTGGATATAGCGGGCAACACCCATTGGAGCACCTTCCAGATAGACCCGGTCAGAATAGCGGGTTTTTCTTTCAACCATTCGATTATGGGCTCTATGCCTCCTTCCTGGCTGCTTTTCTTTTGCATCCCAAGGGCGGTGATTTCCTGCTGCCAGTCAATGTCTTGCCGAATCTCCGAAATGGCGGACTGCCTGGTGAGGATTTGTTCTTTGGAAGCAGGTGTTTTTAGCCATTCACTTAGTAGCTGTCTGGTGCCGGACAGCCTGCTTCGAACCAAAAGCTGGAAAAGCGAATTGAATCCAAATATGTCAAGGTCGGGCACGTAAGGATGATTGATGTCGATATTCTCGATTCCGGAAGGTAGATCATGAAGTTCTCCTTTCTGCCTTGATACCTCTTCCTTATTTAGCTCCGCAATATTCTGTGCTTTGAGTAGGTCAAATCGAACCTTATTGTGTTTTTTGACCACCATCATGAAAAGCACGAGTCCTGAGGCTGATACGATGGCTATCATCTCGCCTGCGCGCTCATTGGCCAACCACACAACGACCGCAGACAATACCACAAAGATGGCCAAGCGAATAAAGGAATAGGTCGTGTCTTCTTGGCTGAGTTTATCCGCGCGCTCTTGAAATTTGTGAATTCGGTCGGAGTAAAATTTTTCCAGATTGGATTGTGGCATGGGAGTATAGTTATTGGGTTGGAAGTTAATAGGTTAAGCTCAATTGTAACTTAATAACTTATAACCTAGTAACTCATAACTAACTTATTTCAACAACTGATACGCAATAAGAGCGCTGAGGTAGGCGAGTCCTGACATAAAAATGAGTTGTAGGATCGGCCATTTGATGGATTTGGTTTCCCGCATGACCACAGCCAAGGTACTCATGCACTGCATCGCAAAAACATAAAACAGCATGAGCGATACCCCCAGGGCCAGCGAATACATCGGCTGCCCGGTATATGGGTTGATCTCTGCTCGCAGCTTGTCTTTGATGGTAGCCTCGTCCTCAGCATCTCCACCCACGCTATAGATCGTTGCGATGGTGCCTACAAAGACTTCTCTGGCTGCGAACGAAGTGATCAAAGCGATTCCGATCTTCCAGTCGTATCCCAGCGGTTTGATTACCGGCTCGATTTGCTTGCCCATGATGCCGGCAAAGCTGTGCTCAAGTTTATGGGCCGTTACCTTGTTCTCAAATTCGTCTGACTTCTGATCTAGGGCAGGGAATGACTCAGCCACATATTGTTCAGCATTGTTAAATTGATCACCCGGCCCGTAGGATGCCAGCACCCATAGGATGACAGATATTCCCAAAATGACCTTACCTGCTTCAAAAACAAAGGTTTTGCTCTTGGAGAAAATCGTGAGCCCGACATTTCGCCATCTCGGCCAGCGGTAGATCGGTAGTTCCATAATGAAATAGCTTCGTTCCTTGACTTTTAGGATTTTTTGCATCAGCAGGGCAGAAAATATGGCGCCCAAAAAGCCCAGCAAGTACAGGGCCATCAGTACAATTCCCTGTAGGTTCATCCATAATATCCTTTCGTTAGGCACTACCAGCGCGATGAGTATGGCATAGACAGGTAGTCGGGCCGCACAACTCATAAACGGCGTGACAAAAATGGTGATGATCCTGTCTTTCCAGTTTTCGATATTTCTGGTGGCCATCACGGCCGGAATGGCGCAGGCCACACCCGAGATCAATGGCACGACGCTTTTACCATTGAGACCGAAGGAACGCATGATTTTGTCGGTGAGAAAGACCACACGGGCCATATAGCCGGACTCCTCCAGAATTGCGATGAAGCAAAATAACAAGGCGATCTGGGGAATGAAAATGATGACTCCCCCCAACCCCGGGATCACACCCTCGGCGAGCAGGTCGGTGAGTACGCCCTCAGGCAGGTACTGTTTGGTCATGGAGCTAAGACGCGCAAAACCAAAATCAATCATGTCCATGAAGGGTTCTGCCCATGAAAAGATCGTCTGAAACAATAGGAAGAGCACGGCCAGGAATATGCCGTAACCCCAAACTTTGTGCGTGAGGATACGATCGATCCTACTTGTATATTGTCCCTGAGCTTCTTCATCTGAGGCTACCAGCACATTCTTGAGCTTTTCCCGGATCAGGTTGTAGCGCTCTACAGTCTCGGTGGTCTGAAACTGACGGTCGCAGAAGTTGTGCTCTACTTTAGCATCTGCGATAAACTGTTTTTCCTCCAGGCTCAAAAAGGTCTTGCTATAGGTCTGCTGAGCGTATTGATAGGCGACATAGTCTTCCTCAATGCCAAACTTTTCTTTGATGACCGGGATGAGCTCGGGACAAAAATGGTTGGTGTCGTAAAACTTCTCAGTGGAAGTGATTCCGTTTTTGGCGATGGCCTGTTTCAACTCATCCATCCCCTGGCCGGTGCGGCCGTTGACCATGATCACTTTCGTGTCAAATTCCGCTTCCAGTTGACTGATGTCAATGTTCAGACCGGCTTTGTTGGCAACATCCAGCATGTTGAGTGCCATGATCGTAGGGATGCCAAGGTCTTTCACTTGTGTGAAAAGGAGCAAGTTTCTCTCAAGATTTGAGGCGTCTGTGATGCCGATGATCACCTGGGGGAAGTCACGTGCGTTGCGATCACTCAGCACATCAAAAACCACCCGTTCGTCAGTTGATCGTGGATAAATACTATAGGTTCCCGGCAGGTCAATCACCTGCACATGGGTGCCTTCTATTGCGAAGTGGCCTGTGATCTTGTCCATGGTCACACCGGGAAAGTTGCCCACCTTTTGGTTGAGGCCGGTGAGTTGATTGAAGATAGAGGTCTTGCCGGCGTTTGGGTTGCCGACGAGTGCGGCATTGATAGTCGTCTTACTCATGGGATCAGGAGAGGGCTATGGTTTTGGCTTCATCGACACGGAGGGATAGGTCATAGCCGGATACGCGGATGCAGAGGGGGTCTCCCAGGGGCGCGGCAAATTTCATTTCCACTTCGGTGCCGGGCAGCACGCCCATTTCCATCAACTTGAGCGAAACGTATTCATCCAAGAAATTTTTGACCACTCCCTTTTCCCCGGGCTTCAGATCTGCGACTGATAGCATCTGCATTATTTAGAATCAGTAAAAATAAGCGCAAATGTATGTCTTTTGACCAGTGGCTGCAAGGAGCGGGCAGGACAATTAGGTGATTTAGGTCAGCCTTCAGCGGATACTCTACATTGACGGGTTCATCAACTTACCGGAAAAGAGAATGGTGTTGGTATGACGCTCCCTGATGAAAAACATAAACGGTCTATCAATCCTGATCACCGAAGGTGCGGATGGTGCGGATTCCAAGGAAACTTCAACAATGGTAGCCGCGGCAGCTTCAGATCCCTCCTCTGACACCTCCAGAAACGACTGATGTATCACCCGGCTAACGAATAGCTGTAGATTCTCATCAAATAGATTAGAAAAATCCGCCCTTTCCTTATCAAAAGCTATACCCATGCCCATGTCTGTCAACGTTTCGTTGAGTAGGTCTTTAAATTCTATTTTGAACTTTGGTATATACACCTCCATCGTATTTTGCGCCGTGTCAGACAGGAAGGAAGTCAAGTCTTCCGCAGAAAACAGATTGACTGTCTCGTTGATGCTCGTAGGATCGTGCGGTATTACCACAGTGAAACTAAATTGCTCATTTCCGTAAGGGATGTCGACCAGCGTGTTTTGCGTGTCCACAGCATAGCCAGCCTTGACTCCTTCGGAAAACATCGTCTGTACTTGTGTCGTGGAACCGTTTGACAGGTGAAATGCAGCATCAGCGGTTTTGTTTTTGTCAAACTGGTAGGTCCAATCCGCTTTGAAGTAAATGGCATTGATCAGGTACATGACGGCATTGGCGGGAATCGCATCCAGCATATCTTTAATCTTATCGTTGGTTTTGTTTTCGATCCAACTATTGATTGCATTCACGGTGGCGGGATCTTCAAAGTCTGCAGATTTCACCTCAGCATCATAGGATTCCAGCAAGATCTGTTCGAATGCTTCTTTAATGTTTAAAATGTCCTTGTACCAAACGCTATTGGCTACCTCAATCGTGACTTTTTGATCCATGGACAAGAGCATGGATGAAAGCTCCTTGTACGCTTCGTTTACTTCTGCGACAGACAGATCCTCCAGTTCCAACGCCTCCATCATAGCGGTTTGGGTTTCTCCATTGGCGCCATTCAAGGTCATGCTTAGGGCAGTGCTGACGCTAAATGGTGAAATGAACATATTATCATCCTCATGGGTAGAATTGAGCTGTGAGAAAAGCTCAAAGGCAAAATTATTAGAGGAGCTTACCACCAATTTCTCTTCCGGTGTGAGTGCTCTAAGGTCGATGGGCTTGGGTTCGGGCGTATCACTATCAGTGCAAGAAATGATAAGGGTAGACAGGACAATGCCGAAGATCAATGTAATGTTTTTCATGGCTATGGGGTTTCGTCAGTTGTATGACACGTGAAGGGTGGTGATGGTTGGATTTGGATCTCTTTACATTGCAAATTGATTTTAAGTCCAATAGATAAAGGCATTGAGTTTGAAGAGCCAATTCTCTAACTTGCCCTCCAATCTATGGCTAAAACCAAAACCCAATTCTTTTGTCAAAACTGTGGTGCCCAGTCCCCCAAGTGGGTAGGTAAATGCAGCTCCTGTGGTGAGTGGAACAGCTACGTGGAGGAGGTAATCCAGAGGGAAGACAAAAACACCAAAATATGGAGTGGAGCAGATAAGAATGGACGATCCACCAAACCCATTCCCCTCAAGGAAGTCACCGCTGAAAAAAGTGATCGGACTTCCTCCAATGACCAAGAGCTAGATCGTGTGTTGGGAGGAGGTATTGTGGTCGGTTCGCTTGTTCTGATCGGAGGGGAACCAGGCATCGGAAAGTCCACATTGTTTCTGCAACTCGCCATCAATATCCGAAACAAGAAAGTGCTATACGTCTCGGGGGAGGAGAGCCCCCAGCAGATCAAGATGCGTGCAGATCGCATGCATGCTTCTAGCCTTGACAACTGCTATCTACTGGCGGAGACTTCTGTAAACCACATTTTTCAGCAGATCAAGGAATTGAAGCCGGAGATTCTGATCATCGACTCAATACAGACGCTGCATACGGATAAGGTAGATAGCTCAGCGGGTAGTGTGAGCCAGGTGAGGGAGTGCACGGGTGAGTTGCTGCAGTTTGCCAAGACCTCCGGGGTGCCGGTATTTATCATAGGGCACATCACCAAGGACGGCTCCATCGCCGGCCCGAAAATCCTTGAGCATATGGTGGACACCGTTTTGCAGTTTGAGGGTGATAGGCACCTGAGCTATCGTATTCTCCGCACCATGAAAAATCGTTTTGGTTCCACTTCAGAGATAGGCATCTATGAAATGCTGGGTGATGGGATGAGACAAGTTTCCAATCCGTCAGAGATTTTGATTTCGAATACCGATGAGGAGCTCAGTGGTGTGACCGTAGGGGCGACCATCGAAGGAAACAGACCGATGCTCATTGAAATTCAGGCGTTGGTGAGTCCTTCTGCCTATGGCACCCCACAGAGAAGCACTACCGGGTATGATTCTCGAAGGCTCAATATGATGTTGGCGGTTTTGGAGAAACGGGGAGGATTGAAACTGGGCAACCAGGATGTGTTTTTGAATATCGCCGGAGGGCTAAAAGTCGACGACCCAGCACTGGATCTCAGCGTTTGCGTGGCTATTGTTAGCTCCTATGAGGATCGGGCCATATCCTCCAATGTCTGCTTTGCCGGGGAGATAGGTTTGGGTGGTGAGATCCGATCTGTGAACCGTCTGGACAATCGTATCAGCGAGGCAGAAAAGCTGGGCTTTAAAGAAATCTACGTGGCCAAGGCAGGGCAAAAATCCCTGGAGAAAAAGTCCTTTGGCATACAGGTGCACTATGTGGGGAATATCGTGGAGGTATTTAGAAAACTCGCACAATAAAAAAGCCGCTCACCAACCTGGTGAACGGCTCTCATAACTGGTAATTGATAAAAATTCTCTCTTAAATTATGCTGGCTCCCGTTGGGTTACGCATCTTCAGATTCCTTCATGGTACCTAGGACGGTGATTTCCGGGATTTCTACATAGTTAAATTCGTAGTTGAAGAATGAGCTCAGATCCTCGCCCGCTTCCTGCATGTCCTCGTCTCCTTCTTCAAAGTACCAGTTGACTTTAATTTCTTTTCCATTTTCCTCCACCATGTCTGCTACTTTCTTAAACATGATGTAGATACACTTGGAAGAACTCGTGTTGAAATACTCATAGGCAGTGTTGAGTACCAGTTTTTTGTGCTCTGAGGAGGCAAACCTGTCCAGGCTCTCATGTAGGTGTCTGTAAAACGCCAAGGGATTTTCCGGACTGGACTTTCCTCTGATGTCCAGGAGACCCTTTGCAGGGTTGAAATAAATCGACGGGGTTACACGCGTAGCTCTAATAAAAAATCCTTCCATAGTTTTAATACCGTTAGCTTACCAAAATTGTTTAAAAGCTTCCAAAAAGGAAATAAAGGATACACCTAAAATCCAATGAGGTTTTCCTAATCTGATCAATATTGGAATCGCAGGTTGGTCTTAACAAATTTTCGACTAATGTACTGAAAGAACCTGTATTTTGTATGAATGCTAGTTTTTTTTGGACTCTTCGAATAGGAAAATTTCCTAATTACAGCTCATCTTCGTCAGAATCGGAGAAGAATCGATCTGTCTCATCATAGTCTGGTCTTTCACTATCATGCACGTGGATGTCATATTTTGTGACTTTGAACTCTGTGCGCCTGTTGGCCTGGTGCTCCTCTTCTGTTTGGGCATTTTCTATCACGAGCTTGGTCTCTCCATAGCCTCTGGCCACAATTCTTTTTGGATCCACACCCTTTGAGATGATATGGTTGACGGCCGATTGCGCACGACGCTGTGACAGGTTCATGTTGTACTTGTGGTCAGCACGTACGTCTGTATGCGAACTGAGCTCAATGCTGATCTCGGGGTTATCATTCATGATGGTCACGAGCTTGTCGAGCTCCAGGGCTGCCTCTGGTTTGATGTCTGCCTTGTTAAAATCATAGTAGATATTGTTGAGTACGATGGGTTTTTGCATCACGATTTTTTCCAGGGTAATGTCATGTTCGAAGTTGACGTCTGTTATTTGGCTGGTAAGCTCCGACCGATCAATTGATTTTCCTTTTGTGGAAAATTCCGTCCTTGTAGCAAAATACTGATCCTTTTGAGCCACGAGGTAGTAATGCTCCTCAGCATATACCCTAAACTCATACTTGCCATCAAGTTCGGTAAACACTTCATCGACTACTTCCTCCTGGTCATCTTTCAGGATGATTTTGGTATTGCCCAGTACCTCGGGTTCGCCCATTTCGTTGGTAGTGAAGGTGGTACCCGATAGGTAGTAATTGACAATTTTTAGGTCGGGATCGTCATTTACGAAAGTGTAAATATCATCATCGCCTTTGCCACCTTTTCTGTTAGAAGTGAAAAACCCTCTTGATGGGTTGAATAGAAAAAGTCCAAAATCGTCTGCCGGGGAGTTGACAGGTGTACCCAGATTTTCAATCTCGATATGACCGCCGTACCGTGTCGCCTCAAAGAGGTCCAAAGCACCAAAGCCAGGCCACCCGTCCGACGAAAAGTACAGTTTACCGGTTTCCCCTACATAGGGAAATAGCTCATTACCCGGTGAATTAATCTGAGGGCCGAGGTTTCTGACATCCACCCACTGACCCCTACGATCCAGTTTGGCTACATATAGATCTAGACCGCCATAGCCCCCTTCACGATTAGAAGAAAAATACAAGGACTTGCCATCCTGGCTGAGTGCAGGAGTCGAGTCCCAGGTGTCCTTGTTGTTTACAGACAGGGGGCGGGGGTTGCTCCACTGTCCATTTCTATAGCGCGAAAAATAAAGATTCACCTCATCAGTACCAGAGGCCTTTCCGCTGTTCGCTTTTGCGAAGATGATGGTTCGCCCATTCTTTGAGAGTGATACACTACCAAGGTTGATGTCAGGGTCGTTGATCACTTCAGGCAGGAGCTGGAGCGTCTCCATATTGACATTAGCACCTCGGGTGCTCACCCGGTAGATATCGGTAAATGGTGTGCCGGTTCCCTTATAGGTTTTTCCTCCGTGTCGGTTGCTGGTAAAGTAAAGGAGACCATTATTATACACTGGGGAGTACTCCGCATATTGGGTGTTGAGGGCCTCCAGGTTTTTTACCCGGAAGTAGTTGATTTTAGCTTCTACATGTCCTAGCTGGTTTAAGTTGTCCAGCTCACGTTCCGCCCAGGTACGCACAGCATCGTCCTCGGCTATAGGGAGATATTCATTGAGTACCTTTTTTGCTTCCTCGGGTTTGTGATTGGTTTTGAGTGAGACGGCATAGTGGTAGTAGGCCCGCTCGTCAACATCTCCGATCTCGATGGCCCGGGCGTAATACTTCTCTGCTTTTTTGATCTGGTTGGACTTGCGATAAGACTCTGCAAGCTGATAGTACGCATAGGAGTCATCGTCTTTTAGTGAGGACTTGTATAAATGAATGGCATGACTGTAATCTCCCGCTTCAAAGCTCTTGTCGGCCTTTTTCAGGGAACTACAGGAAATAATAAAAAGGGCTACAAATGGAACCAGTTTTTTCATATACTCTAAAAATAACGACTCAACCAGCTTTCACCGGCAGGCACCGTCCATTTTTCATTGAGCTCGTCAATATTTGTCACCAGATTATTGAATGTCAATGTCTCTTTTTGGACAGTCCCCTTGCCGATCAGGTCTTTGATTTCGGTCATCGGTGTATCAAAAATCCTGCCATCGGCTATGAAAGACACTCGTGTTCTGTCAAAGAAACTAACGCTCAATTGGGTTTCCAATTGTCGTACGACAGCTACCGATGAATCAATGGAGCAGCCGCTGGCTTGATTGTAGGATTCATCTACAGAAATGACCAGAAACTTATCGTGAAAAACCTTGAATGAGTTCTTCAAAGGGTTGCCATGGGCGGCCCAGGATTGAAAAAATTCGGTACAAACCGAATGGATGATCTCAACCTCGTTTTCATTAAAAGTCCGGTCGGCCTGGTAAATCCAAACCCTTGCATTGCCGGGCATCTCTTCAAAGGGTACTAGCATATCAAATGTCGTTTACGAATTTCTTAGTAAATGTATAAAAACATTACGATCAAGTGCTGCTGAGGATTTAATCAACCAACTGCAAACTGACCATATGTCCGTAAGTGCTGTTTTCTTTGGCCAATAATTCGTCGTGCGAACCGGATTCAATAATCTTGCCATGATCCAATACGAATATTTTATCTACTTTTTTGATGGTCGCCAGACGGTGTGCGATGATGATGGTGGTACGACCCTCCATCAGCTCATTCAGGGCAGCCTGGACTTCCCGCTCAGAGTGTGCATCCAATGAGCTGGTCGCCTCATCCAAAATCAGGATAGACGGGTCTTTGAGGATGGTACGGGCTATGGCAATACGCTGACGCTGGCCTCCTGATAGTTTCACACCGCGCTCTCCCACGATGGTTTCCAAGCCTTCCGGAAAGGACTGAATAAATTCCAATGCGTGGGCTTTTTTGGCTGCAGCTTCGATCTCCTGATCACTGGCCCCGGGTTTTCCATAGGCTATGTTTTCCCTGATCGTACCGCCAAACAGGATGATCTCCTGGGGAACCGCACCGATATTCTCGCGGTAAGCGAGCAGCCCGTAAGATCCAAGCTCCCGGCCGTCTACCAGGATATCCCCACTGTAGCCGTCATATAGCCTGAGGATGAGCTGAGCGATGGTTGACTTACCAGCCCCACTTCTGCCTACCAGGGCAATCTTCTCACCTTTATTAATTTCAAGGTTTAAGCGATCAAGCACTTGCACATCCGGCCGGCTTGAGTAGGCAAAGCCTACCTCGTGAAAAGAAATGTCACCTCGAATGGGGATGTGCTCAGGCACTATGTGATCTTCGATCTCAGCTTTCTCATCATGGATCTCTAGTATTCGCTCAGAAGCGCCAATGGCTCGTTGGATTTGTCCAAATAAATCCCCCAGTCCCGCGATAGAACCTCCGATGAAAGAAGTGTACAGCACAAAAGAGATCAGATCGCCCACTGACATTTCACCGTTTTGCAGGAGGACCGCTCCATACCAGATAATAGCCACCATGCCACCGAAGAGGGCAAAAATGATGAATGAGATAAAGCCTGCACGAAAAGTCGCTGCTTTGATGGCGACAGAAACAGCCTTGTCGAGTGACCGGCCGTAGCGCTCTTTTTCAAAGAGTTCGTTGGTAAAAGTTTTTACCGCCAGTATAGATGACAGGGTCTCTTCCACAATGGTTGAGGACTGGGCCAACTCGTCCTGGCTCTGACGCGACAGCTTACGTATCCGCTTACCAAATACCATAGCAGAAATGACAAGTACCGGAAACACCGCCAGCATGAACACACTCAGTGAGGTAGAAGTCACAAATATGATGGTAATGCCAGCCAGCAAGGTGATCAACTGTCGGATCACCTCAGCCAATGTCGTAGAAAATGAGGTTTGAAGCAGGGTGACATCCGAGGATATACGGCTCATGAGTTCTCCTGTACGCTGTTGGTCGAAGAAGGTCATGGGCAGATGTACCAGTTTTGCATAAAGACCGGATCGCACATCGGCCATGGCATTTTCACTTACCTTGGCAAACAAGTAGACCCGTAAGAAGGAGATGAGGCTTTGTAGCATTAGAATGCCCACAAGTCCTAGCGCGATGGTGTTGATGTCCAGGCCAAACCAATCGGACTGGCCGCCGGCTACATCTATGAGTTTACCGGCCACATAGGGAAATGAAAGTAGCAGCACGCTGCCGATAGCCAGACATAACAATCCAATAAAAAACGACCCCTTGTAGGGTAGCAGGTATCTGAAAATACCGTAAAGCTTCCCAAAATTTTCCTTGTTGAGTTTTCGCTTTTCTTCGTCCTTTAGTCTTTCCTTCGCCATGTTCTGTAAAATGCAGCCGCAAAGGTATCGCTCACCGAACTATTGTCCAACCCTCGTACTCAATGTATGAGGGAGGGATTAACCCAATGACAATATAACATATCTAATAATTTTTATGGATATAATAATATCATTCTCTATTTTCACTGGTTCAAAACCATCACTATTTTCACTTCATGAAAAGTCATATCCACCCCAACCTACTCGCACTATCACTTTTGTTTCTTGCTTTTTCCTCGCTTTCGCAAAACTGGACTTTGACAGATGAGGCGTTTCCTACTCCTTATCTCACGACATCAGGAGATCACTATGGGTCGGCTGTGGATATTGATGGAGACTATGCCGTAGTAGGAGCTAGTCAGGACAGTGAAAACGGTACGGGTAGCGGAGCGGCTTATGTGCTGCACAAGACAGACACCGGCTGGGTGAACGTTGCCAAGCTGAATGCGACCGGTGCGAGCCCGGGAGACCAGTTTGGCTTTTCGGTCTCTATCTCCGGTACTGTAGTGGTGGTGGGGGCACCAGGGTATGAGGGCAATGGATCGGCATTCCTATTCATTAAACCTGCCGAAGGCTGGTCGGACATGAAAGAGTCTGCTGTGCTCAATGCGTCGGATGCCTCAGCAGGAGATCAATTCGGATCTTCGGTATCAATCAATGGAAATACAATCATAGTAGGGGCACGATATGACGATGACGATGGGGAAAACAGCGGTTCGGCCTATGTATTCGAAACAGAAACGATCTGGAGCTCAACCACAGAGACTGCCAAACTATTGCCCTCGGATGGCGATGATCGGTTTTATTTCGGACATTCCGTGGATGTATTCGGAGATCAGGTTGTGGTTGGTGCCTTTGGCGATGAAGAGGGCTCGGTGTATGTTTTTGAAAGACCGGCCGATGGCTGGGTAGCCATGACCCAAACAGCAAAACTAACATCCTCAGATGGAGCGCTGGGAGACTTTTTTGGTTATTCGGTTTCGATGCATGACGGTCAGATTGTGGCTGGGGCACCGGGGCATGATTTACCTGCTGAAGATGCGGGTTCTGCTTATCTCTTTTCTATGCCAACCGATGGCTGGACGAACGCAGCGGAGACAGCAAAACTGACTGCTTCGGATGCTGCAGCCGATGACCTTTTTGGTATATCAGTATCCATTGCGGGCACAACTGTCGTGGCGGGTGCCTATGCTGATGATGACAATGGCGTGAACAGCGGTGCGGCTTACACCTTCGTCAGGCCGGGATCTGCCTGGGAAAGCATGACTCAATCGGCAAAGGTTAGTGCTTCTGATGGTACCGAAGGGGACAATTTTGGAGTCTCAGTTTCTGTCTCAGGAAATGAAGTACTTGTGGGTGCCCGGTATTTTGGCCCGAGCGAGGTACGCAGTGGGGCTGCTTATTTCGTTGAGCGGCCCGGATCGAGCTGGTCAAATATTTCAGCGGAAGCAGTCGGCTTTTCAGAACCTTACTTGTCCAATTCCAACGATCAATTTGGCAGTTCGGTAGCCATCGATGGTGACTATGCGGTAGTCGGTGCACCCTACACCAGCGACAGCCTCGCCGCCTGGGGTAGAGTCTATGTGTTAGAAAAAGCAGAATCGGGCTGGGAGAAAATTGCCCGTTTGGCACCTTCGGATACTTTAGGTTTCCTGTTTTTTGGGAAATCAGTTTCTATCTCAGGTGATGTGATTGTGGTAGGCGCACCTGGTTCATTCGATCAATCAATCGAGGGAAGGGTTTACCTTTTCGAAAAACCTGAAAGTGGATGGAAGGATACCACAGAGACCGCAATTTTAATCCCCACCATAAATTCAAGCGAAAAAGCATTTGGAAGTTCAGTAGCCATAAAGGACAGTACAGTGGTCGTGTCTGCCAATCATTTTGATACGGCCAGCGGAGAAGTTTTTGTATTTGAGAAACCGGAATCCGGTTGGGTCAGTGCGAATGAAACCGCCATCCTGTCCAACTCAGATAATTTGGCCTACGACCGTTTCGGTGCCTCAATTAGTCTCGGTGACAGCACTATTGCTGTAGGAGCACCCTTGCAAACCGGGTTGTCCGACAGCACGGGAGCCGTCTATGTCTACCAGCGGCCTGAGTCCGGCTGGATCTCAATGAGCGAAACAGCAAAATTGACTTCAGATGATGGTGCAGTAATGGATTCATTTGGGCGATCGGTGGCCGTCATTGATAATCAGATCGCAGTAGGGGCACCGGGCAATGCTGACGATGGAATCAGTACCGGGGCAGCGTATGTGTTTGACCGTTCGGGGGATGCCTGGGCCCATATGACACAATCTGCGAAACTCTCTGTAAGTGATATTGGTAATGGCAAATTGTTTGGCCGGGAGATTTGTATTCAGGGAGATCACGTCTTAGTAGGGGCACCCGGGGATGAATCGGGGGCCGGATCCGTTTACTCCTATATGCGACCTTTAGACGGTTGGTCTGATTCGCAGGAGCTCACAAAAATTGAGGCAAACGCAACGAAGGAAGGCTTTGGATCTTCGATAGCCGTGTCTGGCGGTTATGCGGTCATTGGCGCAAGTCAAAACTCCAGTAAGGGATCAAAAAGCGGCGCAGTTTATTTTCATAAAAACCTAAATGCACGACCTACTTTCAACCTGGGTGAAGACCCAATAACAATAGTCAATTCAGGCGCACAAGAGTTTATCAACTGGGTGACGGAAATAAGCGATGGAGGCAACAACAGTCAGGCCTTGGCTTTCACCGTGACCAATGACAACAATGCCTTGTTTGCTGTCCAGCCAGCGATCAGCACCGATGGAACATTGACCTACGAACCTGCAACAGATGCCCTGGGTGATGTGATAGTTGCTGTCATCCTCTCAGATGATGGAGGTACGGAAGGTGGTGGGGAAGATACTTCAGAGGAACAGACGTTTATCATACGCATCGTACCCATCAATGCCGCACCCAGTTTTTCAGTGGGTGCTGATCAGGAAATTGACGAAGACTCAGACAGACAGGTCATTGCCAGCTGGGCCACTAATATCTCTGATGGAGGGGATGAGACCCAGGCCCTCACTTTCATGGTGACCAATGACAACAACAACCTTTTTGATGTACAGCCTGCATTGGACGAAGCCGGAACACTTTCTTACACCCCTGCTGAAGATGCCTTTGGTACTGCGACAGTTACGGTGGTCCTTATGGATGATGGGGGGACGGAACTAGGAGGATTAGACCAGTCAGCCGAGCAGACCTTTCAAATAGAGATCATCGGGATCAATGATGCCCCATCGATCAGCTTTCTTTTTGACGAAGAAATGCATGCAGGGGGTGATACGCTTACGGTAGAATTTTTCGTCGAGGATGTAGACAACAATGCTTCGGAACTAAACTTCGAGGCGACGGCCCAACTGCCGGAATTGATTGCGGAAAACGGACTGATTTTCGGTGGATCGGAAGGACAGCACAGTCTTTCGATCGTTTCTGGTAATGAAGAAGGCGACACGGAGATCACCATACTGGTCAGTGACGGGGATTCAACCGCTACCCGTAGTTTTGAGTTAAAAATCAGGGACTTTGTGGCGGGCATAGAAGATAATGAATTTTCACAGTCAGTCAGCCTTTATCCCAATCCGGCAAATGATTTTGTCACCATGGTTCTTCCTGATGCACATTCTATCAAGAGCCTGATATTGTACAATTCCCAGGGAAGAATGGTTCGATTGTTTCCAGCGGATCAGCAAAAATCGGAAATTGTGATTCCGGTGAGAGAATTGCCAAGGGGCGTTTATTTATTGATGATAGAATCGGACAAGGGCATTGCTGCCAAAAGACTCTTTAAGAATTAATAGTAAATCATTAAAAGTGTAAACCATGATAAACAGCGTATGCGTCTACTGCGGGTCATCCAAAGGAAATGACCCTATACTGGAGGAAACGGCCTATGAACTGGGCAAGGAGCTGGCCCAAAGAAAAAAGCGACTTGTGTACGGTGGTGCCAAAGTCGGCCTTATGGGTGCTGTGGCCAGGGGTGTGCTGGAGCATGGTGGTGAAGTGCTGGGCGTAATCCCCAAATTCTTGGATCATATAGAAATCTCCAACGACCAGGCCACCGAGTTGATCGTGACGCAAACAATGCACGAACGTAAAACCATAATGGCAGAGCAGTCGGATGCGTTCATCGCCCTGCCCGGCGGAATGGGTACTCTGGAGGAAGTAGCGGAAATCCTCACCTGGGCTCAATTGGGCCTGGTGGATGCGCCTATTGGTTTCTTGAATGTCGAGGGCTACTTTGATCCTTTGCTGGAGCAGTTTCGCCTGATGCACCGAAAAGGCCTGCTGAGGTCGGAGCATCTTTCGCTGTTTGTCACCGCCCCTACGCCTAAAGCCCTGATTAAGGAAATTCTTGAATACTCTTCAACTAAGGCTGGTTTCGAGCAGAAGCTGGGGTTGACATAAAAATTTCATATCTTAACCTAAGCATCTTGAGATTTAACTTTTCTAAATGCGTGAGTCCTTTCTTCATTTCGTCTGGCAGTTTCAGAAGTTTGATACCCTCGATCTGAAAACCGCAGACGGGCAATCGATTCAGGTGTTTTCTATTGGCCAGTACAACACCCACTCCGGCCCGGACTTCCTCAACGCCAAAATCCTGATCGATGACATTACCTGGTATGGTCATGTAGAAATCCATTTGAATTCTTCGGATTGGGATAGACATGCCCATCAAAAAGATGCCGCTTATGACAATGTCGTCCTGCATGTGGTGTGGAATCATGATAAGGATGTGAGTCGACTCAATGGTGAAGAGCTTCAGGTGATTGAATTGAAAAACCGGATCGAGTCCTCCTTACTCGATCTATGCAATGAATTGCTGAAAAGCCCTGAAAAGATTCCTTGCCATGACCGGATCGCTACGGTGAAAAGCCTGAATGTGATCAGTATGCTGGAGCAGGCGGCCGTCGACAGGCTCGAACAAAAATCCAAGCTGATCCTGGACCGGTTGGAGGCCAACAGAGGGTCGTGGGAAGAAACCACTTATCAGCTTCTTGCCAGAAATTTTGGGTTTAAAAGAAATGATGAGCCGTTCGAAAAATTGAGCAAGGCGATACCACACAAGATTTTGGTGAAGCACTCTCAAAATCTCGGTGAGCTCGAAGCCCTTCTGTTTGGTATGGCCGGATTTCTGCCGGATCAAAGTGATGATCAGACCATCAGTCAGCAGATTTCAGATTTTAAGTTCCTGGCCAAAAAGTATGGAATCTCGACCCAATCCCTGCTCAAGGTGGAGTGGAAGTTTCTGCGCATGCGGCCCGGCAACTTCCCAACTATCCGCTTGTCGCAGTTTGCAGCGTTTCTGCACCACAACCAAAAATTCTTTGATGCCTTTATCAACTTCACTAAAACTGAAGAGTTGGTAAAAATGTTTTCTGTTGCCCCTTCGCCTTATTGGCAAAAACACTATGACTTTGGGAAAGAGGGGAATCGAAAAAACACAGGAATTGGACGATCCAGTATCGACATCATTTTGATCAATACGGTGGCACCCCTGCTGGCAGCTTATGCCCAGCACTCCAAAAATGAGGGCTACATCGAAAAGGCCGTGGATCTTCTTCAATCTCTGAAATCTGAGCAAAACAGCATAATAGAAACCTGGTCTGAGCTCGGAGTAGATTCAAAAAACTCCTTTGATTCTCAGGCACTGATCCAGCTCCACAACGAATATTGTTTGAAAAAGAGATGTCTTTCCTGTAAAATTGGGATGAGCCTCATCAATCGATAAAACTTTGTCACAGGTACTTGTTTATGTGCTGAACCTCCTGGTTGTGGCCGGAGTGACTTTCGGAATCTATCGGTACTTACCGACCGGGTATTCCAGAAGGGTCTATTGGCCTGCTTGGATAATAAAGCTGACGTGCGGTCTGGTGCTGGGCATGATTTATCATTTTCATTATGGGTCAGGTGATACGTTGATTTACTACCATAATGCGAGCATACTGGCTGCGCAGCCCTGGGGTGATTTTTGGGCAGCAATTTTCACCCCAACGATCTCAAGTGATCCGGTCAGGGCCATCTATTTTGAGCGGATGCTAGCGGTGCTTCTCTATTTTACCCGGGCTGACTATTGGATGGCTTCCCTTTATTTTTCCCTGGTAAGTTTTCTTGGCTCACTTTATTTGATTGAGCAGATTGTACGGTTCCGTCCTTCTTTTAGCCAATCGGCAGCTCTGTCTTTTATATTTCTTCCGTCGATTTGTTTTTGGTCATCGGGCTTGCTCAAGGAAAGTCTCGCGTTTGCCGCTTTGGCTTTTTTTATTGGGTTCTACGTCAAGATTGTTAAGGTGAAAGTAGCAGCGTACGATTGGATGGGAGTGGTTATTTCGGTGGGTATTTTGGGACTACTTAAGAGCTATGTTTTGATGGTAAGCCTGCCCATTTATTTAGTGCTGCTACAGGATCATTATTTCAAAAGCTACCAAAAAAACTGGCTTGGGACCTATCCAAGGTTGATTTTGCTTTCAGCCATCTCCTTGCCGATAATTTATTTTTCGTTTGTCGCCTTGTTCCCAAATTTCCATTGGAATCAATTATTTCATGACATTGAGGTAAGTAGACAGGACGTGTATCAAAACTCAATAGGAACGAAGGTTTATTCCTTTACAGGAATGGCAGCCTTTGACCCTTTAACCAACTTTTTTCATTACCTCTTTGCAGGCCTTTTTCGTCCGGTATTGTTCGAGAGTTGGGACTTTCCGGTCTGGATATCGGCTGTCGAAAATGCCTTGATATCGATTCTCTTGATTTGGAAATTGTGGGCGATAGCGAGAATTAGGATGTCTTTTTCCCTCGAAGGATTGATGACACTGATTTATGTTCTGTTTCTGGCATTTGCCCTGGCCTACAGTTTGCCCAATCTGGGCACTATCTCTCGCATGAAGGTTTACTACCTGCCCTTCCTAATGTTGTTGATATTGCATCGGCATCCTGCTTGGGATCATTTGAGAAAACTCCCATTCCTACGTTGAGTTTTCTACCTTTGCGGTATGGAAAACCCGGTAATAATTTTTGGTGCCAAGGGGCTCGGAAGAGCAGCCCTGGAGATCTTTGAATCCAACGACAATGTAGTCTACGGTTTTTTGGATGATGATGAATCGTTGCACAGCAAGGAAATAGACAATATTCCTATCCTCGGTAGTACTGATGATGAAGAATTTCTCCACCTTTTGGGCAAGGAATGCGATGCATTTGTCGCGTTGGATGACAATGCCTTTAAATCCAAATTGGTCAAATCCATCACCACAAATTACAAGGTGATGCCGGTCAATGCCATTCACGACAGTGCGCTGATCTCTCGATCGGTAGAGCTGGGGCATGGTAACTTCGTGAATAGTGGGGTGTCTATAGGCTCAGGGGCCAAAGTTGGGGCACACTGTATATTCAATAGCAACAGCACGATCGAGCATGATGTCACCATAGGCAACTATGTGCAAGTGGGTGCCGGAGCTACAGTGAGCACTAATGTAGAACTGGGAAATAATGTGTTTATAGGGTCGGGCGTTACGATCGTGCCAGGCATCAAAGTAGGCAAAAATGCCCGGATAGGGGCAGGTTCTGTGGTGGTGGCTAATGTCGAAGAAGGCAAAACTGTTTTTGGAAATCCCGCCAAAGAAGTCCAGCATTGATTATCTTGTCATAAATCTAATTACCCAAAATGCCGGCTATTTCCGAAACTGACCTCATTGTCAATAAAGACGGAAGCGTCTACCATCTCAATCTCAAGCCCGAGAATATTAATGATACCATCATTACGGTAGGCGACCCCAGCCGTGTCTTCCGGATCAGTCAATATTTTGACAAGATTACTTTCGAGATGAACCGCCGTGAGTTTATTACACATTCGGGTACGTTTCAGGGCAAGAAGGTATCCGTCATGAGTACGGGTATGGGCACTGACAATGTTGAGATTTTTATGACCGAATTGGATGCCCTGGTCAATGTAAATCTGAAGACCCGAGAGATCAATGAAAAGAAGAAAAAGCTCAACATAATCAGAATAGGCACCAGTGGGAGCTTGCAAGAGGATATCCGGCTGGGCACGCATCTTGTCTCTGATTATGGCATTGGTCTGGACACCCTGATGTCATTTTATAATCTCCGTCAAAATGGATATGAAAACACGATCTCAAATAAGATCAGGGATTTCATCGACCTTCCTTTCAAACCCTATTGTGTAGAAGGCTCTTCCAAACTGGCTGAAAAATTTGCGGAAGATATGACCCGTGGCAATACTGTAACCTGTCCGGGTTTCTATGGCCCACAGGGGAGAAAAGTGCGACTGGATTTAAGGTATCCGCATCTTATAGATGACCTGTTGGCCTTTCATCATGAGGATTTCTGGCTGACCAATTTTGATATGGAAACGGCCGGATACTACGCCATGGCCAGGCTCATGGGCCACGAAATGATCAGCCTCAACGCTATTCTTGCCAATCGTGCCAGGGGCAAGTTTTCAAAAGACCCCAATAAGGTGATCGATGCCCTGATCAAAAAGGTGCTCGAGCGGTTGTAATCGTTCGATTCCTTCTTTTTTGCCACGTACAAAATCCTTATATTAGATAGTTATTGAAGACTAAGATTATGGAGATTAAGCGGGCGTTTGACTTTTTATATCATCAGCTGGAAAACTATCCCATTGATGACTGCCTGGCCTACAAGGTCAATGGTAGCTGGGTGAAGTATTCTACCCAGGACTTTGTCGAGATCGCCCACAAAATCAGTCTGGGTCTTTTAAAACTCGGCCTGAAGCCCGGCGATAAGGTGGCCATCATCTCCCCCAACAGACCCGAATGGAATTTTATCGATCAGGGCTGCCAGGAGATCGGCCTGGTGACAGTGCCGATGTACCCTACCATTACGGTTGATGATTACAAGTACATATTTGAGCATGCGGAGGTCAAAGTGATTTTTGCCGCCAATGAAGAATTGGTCACGAAAGTAAACCAGGCTTTGGAGGGGCATCCTGTCGATCATCTCTATTCTTTCGATGAAGTAGAGGGCGTAGAAAACTGGAAGGCCGTTTTGGGTCTGGATCCGGATGGAGACGAGTCCGTCATAAAAGAATATCGTGATCAGGTAACCGGCGATGATTTGTTGAGCATCATCTATACCTCAGGCACCACCGGCAGACCCAAGGGTGTAATGCTCAGCCACTGGAACGTCACCTCCAACGCCATTGCCCTCAGGAACATGCTCGACGGGGTGCTTACCGTCGGAGAGCATCGGGTGCTGAGCTTCTTGCCTCTGTGCCATATCTATGAGCGGGTGGCTACCTACTTCTACCAGGCCAATAGTTTGGCGATCTACTATGCGGAAAGCATGGAGACCATTGGTGAGAACCTCAAAGAAATTAAACCGCACATGTTTACCTGTGTGCCGCGACTGCTCGAAAAGGTCTATGACAAGATTGTGAATAAAGGTTATGAACTGCCTTATTTCAAGCGCAAGCTATTCTTTTGGGCGATAGGCCTTGGCTTACGCTTTGACCCTAATATCGATTACAGTTGGTGGTTCAATTTTAGATTGGGAATCGCCCGCAAGCTGATTTTTTCAAAATGGCGTGAAGCCCTTGGCGGGAATGTACGTTTCATCGCTTCGGCAGCCGCCGCACTCCAGCCGAGATTGGCTCGAATTTTTTGGGCAGCTGAAATCCCAGTGTACGAAGGATATGGCCTGACCGAAACCTCTCCTGCCATCTCCGCCAACGGCCCAGGCAAAGGAGGAACAAGAATTGGTACCGTAGGCCAGATCATTGAGGATATCGAAGTGAAAATAGCAGAAGACGGGGAGATTCTATGCAAAGGGCAAAACGTAATGCAGGGCTACTACAAGAACCAGGAGATGACCGATGAAGTGATCAAGGACGGTTGGTTTCATACCGGGGATATTGGGGTGATCGAGGATGGGTTTCTCAGGATCACCGATCGCAAAAAAGAAATGTTTAAGACCTCCGGGGGTAAATACATCGCGCCTCAGTTGATGGAGAATAAATTCAAAGAGTCCGAATTCATTGAGCAGATCATGGTGCTGGGAGAAGGACGCAAGTTTCCCTCGGCACTGATCGTGCCCAACTTTGAAACCCTGCGGGATTGGTGTGCCTCGAACGAAGTAACAGAGACTAATCCTGATGCACTCATCAACCATCCCAAGGTGCAGGACTTGTACCAGATAGAAATAAAAAAATACAACGAAGAATTTGGCAACTGGGAGCAGATTAAGAAATTTCAGATTGTCGAACATACCTGGGGGGTCGATACAGGAGAGCTTACCCCTACTATGAAGCTCAAGAGACGAGTGATCAAGGAGAAATTCAACGACCTGATAGAAAGGATTTACATGATGTCGAGCTAGCTGACCGGTTGTATGTCTTGTCATCCTGAGGCTCTCGAAGGATGAAGTTGACTAGGTTGTGCAAAAGTATCTATCGTATTAATATTAGAACAGCCTCGAACTTTCCTTTCCCTCAATTAAATTAGCCAGACACCTATTTCCCTATTATGCAGCGGATATTTATCGCATTATCCATTTGGCTTCTTCTATTGATCTTGGTCAGGTGCCAAAATGAAAAAAGTGAAACAACCGAAACAGTATCGGACAATATCCATGACGGATATGTGGGCGAGGCTTCCTGCGTTTCTTGTCACCAAACTGAGTACCAGGATTGGCTGGGCTCCCACCATGACTGGGCAATGAAGGAAGCCAACGAGAAGACGGTTTTAGGCAACTTTAACAACCAATCAGTCCGTCTTGATGGCGTAGATTATTCTTTTGTAACCGACGGGGGTGAATACAAAGTCCATGTGCAGGAAATTAATGGAGATACCGCCACTTATCGGATTGAGTACACCTTTGGCTACACGCCGCTACAGCAGTACATCACCCGGTTTGATGCTGGCAAAATGCAAGTACTTCGTGTCTCTTGGGATACAGAAAAAAAGGAGTGGTTTCATCAATATGCCGGGGATCAGTTGGATCCTCATGATTGGCTGCACTGGACGCAGGGAGGCCAGCGGTGGAATACCATGTGTGCCGATTGCCACTCAACCAATCTGAAGCGTAACTACGATCATAAGTCCGATACCTTCAGTACTACCTGGTCATCTATTAACGTAAGCTGTGAAGGCTGTCACGGCCCGGGACAGCAGCATGTCGATTGGGTGCAGAAAAATGAAGGAAGCGGCTCCAATTATGTCCTGCCGGGAATTGGCCAAAAAGCCCAACTGGATATGTGTGGGCCATGCCATGCCCGCCGTGTCAGGCTCACTGAGCAGTACCAGCCGGGCATTGATTTTGAAAATCAGTTCATTCTACAGAGCATCACTAATGAGTATTACCACGCCGATGGTCAGATCCGAGAGGAGGACTATGTTGTTGGCTCATTCATGCAAAGCAAGATGTATATGAATGGTGTCAAATGTAGCGACTGCCACAATCCCCATTCGCTGGAGCTAAAAATGAATGGCAATGCCCTCTGTATGCAATGCCATGAGCCAAAGTACAACACCATTGAGCATCACTTCCATGAAATGGGTACTGAATCTGCCGAGTGTGTCAATTGTCATATGACGGGTGCTATTTACATGGGTAATGATTTCAGACGGGATCATAGCTTCCGTATTCCTCGGCCTGATCAAAGCATACAATACGGCACGCCCAATGCCTGTACGGGATGTCATACAGATAAGTCTGACCGATGGGCTGCCAATAAAATCAAAGGTTGGTATGGTGGCAATCGCCCCTACCACTACTCTGACGATTTTCTGATCACCACTTCGGGTGAGACCATATCCCAAACTCAAATGGGGGAGTTGTTGGCTTTTATAGAAAATACAGAAGCACCGGATTTGCTCAGAGCCAGTGCGATCCAAAATGCCCAATTCACCTATTCGCGTAAAGAAGTGGAGACCCTACTCAGCGCTATGGAGGACACCTCTGCCCTGGTCAGGTACTATACGATCAACAAGCTAATGGATTATCCCCCTCAAGACCGACACCACATTGCGGCTAAGCATATCGGTGACCCTTCGCTGATGGTGAGGATCGCGGCAGCTCGATTGGCTGCTGACATAGACCTGAACGCTTTAGACGCTGATCAACGTTCCGCTTTTTCGACCGCTTTGCGGGAATACGAGAAAATGCTGATCGCCAATACAGATTTTCCTTTGGGGCGGCTGCATCTGGGTGACTATTATTTTCGAAAGGGGCAAACGGAAAGGGCCATCATACAATATGAAAAATCCCTGCAAATGGACAGCTTGCTTAGTGTAACCTATCAAAACCTTGCTACTGCTTATAGTACATTGGGTAGAAATGAGGAGGCCCTCAAGATGCTTGATCAATTGATCACCCTGGAGCCGGAATATAGCCGTGCCTATTTTTTACGGGCTCTACTCTTTCATGAAACCGGCAATCCTGAAGAGTTTGTGGAGAATATGCAGGAAGCCATCAGGCTCGATCCGCAAAACTTCCAGGCCTACTACAACCTCGCCACCTATTACTACCAAAACAAGAATTATAATGAGGCCGAGAAAGTGATCAATAAAGGACTAAAGGTTTACCCGGAATCCGAGCAGGGACAATATTTGCTTTCACTCATCCAGAAAGAGCGCTCGTTGTAACCTGATCTACAGCCAGTGGGTTATATTTAAATCAACAAAACCTGCTAATTATGAAATCCACTATACTCCTTGTTGTTCTGTTTTTGTCCAGCCATTTAATCCATGCCCAGGAGTCGGAGCATGAGGAGGGCCATGAGTTTAAGCATCACCGGCTGGCGCTGGGCCTCGGCAATAGCCATATCCCTAATGGCAGCAGTCCGGCGGGAGGATCCTTCAAGCTATTCATCCCCACATGGAGTATAGAGTACGATTACTCATTCAATCACAACTGGACTATTGGCCTGCACACGGATCTCGAATTTATGACCTATATAGTGGAGGCGCACGACGGTGCGGAGTTGGAGCGTGAATACCCTTTGATGGTGAGTCTGATCGGTGCACGAAGGATCAAGGAAGGCCTTGTGCTTTTTACCGGCCCCGGTATTGAGTTTGAAAAGCACAAAAACCTATGGGTGTACCAGTTGGGGCTGGCTTATGAGTTTGAATTGCCTGGCCATTGGGACATTACCCCTTCCTATGTCTACACGACCAAGGAAGACATCTATGATACCTGGACATTCCTTGTTTCCGTAGGGAAGCATTTTTAGTAGAACGCATCCTCAAAGTGTTCGATTTCATTTCGGCCATCAATTGCAATAATATCAAATCGGATCTTTCCCTTCCAGTCTGATTCTGCTATGAATTGATCAGCAGTTTTTAGGATCAAGTCCTGTTGATTTTCAGAGACGAATTCTTCAGGATGCCCGAATTTGTTGGACGTACGGAGCTTGACTTCTACAAAAACCAGTAAATCCTCCTTTTGTACGATCAGATCGATCTCTCCTCTTTTGTGCCGGTAATTTTTGGTCCTGAGCCTAAAACCTGCGGAAAGATAAAAGTCCAGGGCTCGTGCCTCCCCAATTCTTCCTTTCTCTATGGAGCTCCGTGGGTCGTTCACTATATTTGCTGCGATTTAAAACCAGATACCATGAGTGAGTTATATCCGCTGAAATTCAAGACCATTTTTAAAGATAAGATATGGGGGGGAGATAAAATCAAAACCGTGTTGAAAAAGGATTTTGGGGATCTACCCAACTGCGGAGAGACCTGGGAAGTCTCAGGGGTGAAAGGCAATATCTCAGAAGTGGCAGAAGGGCCGTTGGAAGGAAAACTGCTGACCGAACTCATCAGTGAGTATCAAGGAGCACTGCTCGGCGACAAGGTCTATGAAAAATATGGTGAGGAGTTTCCTCTGTTGATCAAGTTTATTGATGCAAAAGAGGACTTATCCATTCAGGTACACCCTGACGATGCCCTGGCGCGCAAGCGGCATGACTCTTTCGGCAAGACGGAAATGTGGTACGTGATGCAAGCCGACCAGGGATCTTCTTTGATCTCCGGTTTCAATTGTAATCTGGACAAGAAAAAGTATCTGGAATATTTCGAATCAGGCCGATTGGAAGAAATCCTCAACCGTGAGCAGGTGGAGGATGATGATGTGTTCTTTTTGCCGGCCGGTCGAGTACATACTATTGGCAAGGGCCTGATGATCGCCGAGATCCAGCAGACATCCGACATCACCTATCGAATCTATGATTTTGACAGGGTAGATGATCAGGGTAATCATCGCGAGCTTCATGTGGAGGAGGCTCTTGATGCCATAGATTATAAAAAGTACGACGAATACAAACTCACCTATGACAAAACAGCTAAAGGTGAGACCTCATTGGTCAAAAGCCAATACTTCGACACTAAAAAACTCAATCTCGACGCTGACCTCACAAGAGACCTTTCTCAAAACGACTCCTTCTATATATATATAGTGTTGGATGGTGAAGGAACAATTGGTTACGCTGAAGGCAAAACCGTTAGCTTCAAAAAGGGCGACAGTCTATTGGTGCCGGCAAATGTTTCAGAAATTCTTCTTAGGCCAGAGTCTACGGCTAAGATTCTAGAGACAACCGTTCCTGTCTGATAAAAGCTGTTCTACAGAGCTGCGATTCTTGCAGTCCGTTATGAAATAAAGCAGATTTTCTGCCATTTGGCAGGAAAATCTCCAATTTCTCGACGGGCTGTTTCAATTTGAACCGCCATTTTCCCTTTTTGTTGAAAAATTGGCAATTCGAGCTTGAATTCTTGTCTCACTTTGTCAATTCTCCAAAAATCGGTGCTATTTATCTCCGATTTTCTAAAATTCATGCCAAATCTGAAATAATTCGTCGAAAAACTAAGTAGTTCTACGTGCTTTTGCTACTTTAGCATCTGTGTTGGATGAAAAATCAACCGAAAAAACCAAAAGTTGCAAAAAAACAGGTTTTAGCAGGTGAAAAATCATTCCAAACAAGCGGCAAATTGTTGAGACTTGCCAAAAATTGAGAAATTGAAACAGCACCTTTGAGAAAAAACTGCAAGAGCATTCATTCGAGAATTTTAGCTGTCGATTATAAATTCATTTTAAACTAAAAATTATTGCTATGACAAAATTGTTGACAAACGTAATGAGCAATATCAGCGATGCGGCTTCTGTGGAGGCTGTGGCTGCCGTAGCTCAGGAGGCGTCAGAAGGAGCCGTGGCTCTTTTTACCGCCAACAACGTGTGGATGATGCTGGCCACCGGCCTTGTTTTCATCATGCACTTAGGATTTGCCGGGGTTGAGGCTGGTTTCGGTCAGTCAAAAAACACCGTTAACATCCTTTTCAAAAACACTATTACCCCGATCATTGGAATTATCACATACTTCATATGTGGATTCAATCTGATGTATCCGGGATTTGCTGAGGATTCTGCTGGCATATTTGGATTTGCAGGATTCGGTATCGGCTTTGACGCTGCTACAGATGGTGCTTCTATCGACTATGCAGGTGGCGGATACACTTACTGGACTGACTTCTTGTTCCAGGCGATGTTTGCTGCTACTGCAGCTACCATCGTATCAGGTGCTATTGCTGAGCGTGTAAAGCTTTCTGCTTACATGATCTTCACAGTGTTCTACGTGGGAATCGTATATCCTTGGTTGGGTAGCTGGAAATGGGGCGCAGGATGGTTAGATGCCATGGGCTTCTATGATTTTGCAGGTTCTACACTCGTACACTCAGTGGGTGGATGGGGTGCATTGGCCGGTATGATCGTGATCGGACCTCGTCTTGGTAAGTATGTAGACGGAAAAGTAATCGACAAGCCGGGAGCTTCTGTTCCTTTGGCAGTGATTGGTGTATTCCTTCTTTGGTTAGGTTGGTTTGGATTCAACGGCGGATCTGTACTTTCTGCTGATCCTGATTTGACTTCTTATGTTTTGGTGACGACCTCTCTTGCTGCCTGTACTGGTGGATTGTTTGGGTTCCTCACCGCATACTTTGTATTCAAGAGAATGGATCTGGGTATGGTGTTGAACGGTATCCTTGCAGGCCTTGTAGGTATCACTGCTGGTGCCGATGTAGTAGGAATTAACTCTTCTTTGGTTATCGGAGCTGTTGCAGGTATCCTTGTTGTTCTTTCTGCCATCACTTTGGACAAATTCAAGTTGGACGATGTAGTTGGTGCTGTATCTGTTCACTTGACTTGTGGTATCTGGGGAACACTCGCAGTGGGTATCTTCGGTATCGGTGAATTCTCTTTGATGACTCAGCTTATCGGTGTGGCCGCTTACGGTGCCGTAGCTTTCCCTATCGCTTTCGTTATTTTCTATGTCTTGAAGATGACTATCGGAGTGAGAGTTTCTGAGCAACACGAGACCGAAGGTCTTGATAGCCATGAGCATGGTATCAGAGGTTACACTATCGTATACGACGATTAATTCATAAAAATATAAGGCTGTCTCAAAACTGCTTTTGAGACAGCCTCTTTCCAAAAAGAATTTATTTAAAACTCTAATAAATTATTCATGAAACTAATTACAAAAATATTGATGGTAGCTTTCTTAGCTACGACGTTTATGGCGACTGCTCAGGATGAGGAGGAAGAGTCTGGACTGGAGATTAGCGGTTCGGTTGATACATATTACTTTGGTGACTTCTCGGGTACTAAAAACAGACCCACTTGGTTTGCTGAAGATCAAGCAGGTGTTGGAATAGGTATGGTTGACATTGCCCTTTCTCAAACTGTAGGTAAAGCGACTTTCGTTGGAGAGTTAGGTTTCGGGCCTAGAGGCGATGGCGCTGGTGATAATACTGGAGCTGCTGCAACAGCCGCAGGATCTATTCAAAACTTGTACGTGTCATATGCTATCACTGATGCATTGTCACTGACTGGAGGTTTTATGGGAACCTTCGTAGGATACGAAGTGATCTCTCCTGCAGCTAACTTCAACTATACTGCGTCTTACCTTTTCAGCAACGGTCCATTCCAAAATGCGGGTATCAAAGCTGACTATGCGATCAATGATATGTTTGGTGTGATGGTAGGTATGTTCGCGACTCAGTGGGATTCTTACAGCTACACAGGTATTGATAACCTTGGAGTTCAGCTGTCAATTGCTCCTGTTGATGGATGGGATGTATACTTAAACTACATCACTGGTTCACAGTTTAGCCAGTGGGACATCACTACAGGATATCAAATATCTGATGCATTCTACCTTGGTGCCAACGTATCTCAAAATATGGAGTATGGTGGAGATCCTGATGGTGGATTCTTCGGTCTCGCAGGTTATGCACAGTATGCTGTTTCTGATGCATTTGCTCTAGGTTTCAGATATGAAAACTTTGCGTATGAAGTAGATGGATCTCCAAGTGTTAATTCTTTCACACTTTCAGGAAATATTTACGCAGGTCCTTTGACCATCATTCCAGAATTCAGAATGGACATGTCTGATGAAGACGTATTCTTAGACGCTGATGATTTGCCAACAGGTAGCTTCATGGAAGCTGGTATAGCAGCTGTCTATGCATTCTAAAGAAACATTATTAAGTGTTTAAGCAATTTTGTATTTGAATATTTGGGACGAACCTTACCTTGGTGAGCTAGTTCCAAATATTCTTTTTTGCTTAGACTGAGCTAACCAAAGAAATTAAGGCTGACGATGATCTGCGGATAGAGATTCGTCGGTGAAACTCAAAGACCTAAGTTTTTCATTAATAAGGGTTTTTATAAATTAGCGAAATTATTTGTCAGGCCTGATTACTGGTCTTTCCATTAGGTATTTTCAGTACAACCCGGAGAAATAATAAGCCCCAAAAATTGACTAGACATTTAACTTTTTTGAAACATTTATTAAATACTTAATAGAAAAATGGCGAAAAATAAACTAGAGTACATTTGGCTTGATGGTTACAAGCCGACTCAAAGCCTTAGAAGCAAAACAAAAATCGTTGACAACTTCAGCGGAAAATTAGAAGACGCTCCAGAATGGTCTTTTGACGGATCTTCTACTGAGCAAGCAGAAGGCGGATCTTCTGACTGTCTTTTGAAACCTGTTTTCATCTGCCCTGATCCGGCTATCGAAAATGGTTATCTGGTCATGACCGAAGTTTTGAACGCTGACGGAACCCCTCACGTAACCAACGGAAGAGCGACCATCGATGATGAAGACGATGACTTCTGGTTCGGATTTGAGCAGGAGTATTTCTTGATGGACGTGGAAACCAAGTTGCCATTAGGCTTCCCAGCCAACGGCTTCCCAGCTCCTCAAGGCCCTTACTACTGTGGAGTAGGTGGACAAAATGTATTTGGAAGAGATTTCAAAGATGAGCATCTTGACCTATGTATCGCTGCTGGATTGAACGTAGAAGGTACAAACGGTGAGGTAGCTGCTGGTCAGTGGGAATGGCAGATTTTCGCTAAAGGAGCAAAACAAGCCGGTGACGAAATATGGGTTGGAAGATACCTAATGGAGAGATTGTCAGAAAGCTATGGTGTGTACATCGAATACCATCCTAAACCTCTTGGCGATACTGACTGGAACGGTTCTGGTATGCACGCTAACTTCTCAAACACTTATTTGAGAACTGCTGGATCTAAAGAAAAGATAGAGAAAGTATGTGAGGCTTTTCGAAGTGTAGTTGATGAGCACATTGCTGTATATGGTGCAGACAATGATCAGCGATTGACTGGTAAGCACGAAACTGCTGCAATCACTGACTTCTCATACGGACCTTCAGACAGAGGAGCTTCTATCCGAATCCCTGTTTACACTGTAAACCATGGATGGTCAGGATACTTGGAAGACAGAAGACCTGCATCTAACGCAGATCCTTATAAAGTAGCTGCAAGAATTATCAAAACTGTGAAGACAGTAAAATAATTATTTGAGATATAGATAATAAAACCCTCCCGGATTTCCGGGAGGGTTTTTTGTTTTTTAGGCGACGATCATCGTCACGGTGGTGCATACTATAACTATAACCAGAATGATCTTGAAATGTCTCATGATAATTTGATTTAGTTATCTATAAGACAAATAGGATGCCAAAACCCCTAAAAAGGGAGTTTCACACGTGAAAAGCATCAGGAATCAGTTCTGATTTAAAAACGATATCCAACTCCGAAACGAATACCGGACTCTAAGAGATGATGGTGAAACTGTTGCTTGTTGAATGCAATTAATGAGTGCGCTTCCGTATATGGATTAACAAAGAGATTAATGCCCGATTGGGTCATAAAGTTGATGCCAAAACCCAGGACTACACCTAATCCAGACTGAGGGTCAGAATAATATGAGTCTGCTATATCGATAGTCATCAGCGTTCCCATATTGATGAAAAAGAATTTGGCAAAATTCATTCTCAGCGCAATGGGTATGTCAAGCATGGAAAACTTTGTAGGTAAGGTTCTATCCGGAGGCGGATTGCCAATAACAAAGTCAAGGTTTTGATTGGAATACTCGATGCCCGATTCTATTTGAAGCCAATCATTGAGATACCTTTGATAATATACACCTACGCTGTAATGATATTTTGAATCATAACTTCCGCCTCCTTCAAAGTTTTCAAAAGAAATTAGATCACTATTACCTAGGGTTGAAAAAGCAAGACCGATTGATTGCTTTTTGGAAAGAAGGTCATTTTCCTGACCAAGGCAAAATAGGGAGACAAGCGAGCAAAGAAGGGTAAGGATTAGGGTATTCCATTTCATGGTTTCTATCGTTGCGCTGCTACAATAAAAATAGGGATAATTCCCTAAAAAAAGAATGTCAGCTTTCCCTCCTGAGTATCTCCAGAGGTGATTTGTTCAGTATGGAGCGTAGCCCGCTGAATCCTACAATAATCGTCGCAAAAATCACCACCACAGTGATCATCGCTGAAAACCGAAAATCAAAAATGTAGTCAGCTTCAAAAACAAACCGCGCCAGCAGCCAGCTAAACAAATTGGCCAATACGATACCTGATAAGGCTGCAATAAGTCCGAGGGCTGTGTACTCTATGAAATTGATGCGAATAATCTGGCGGGATCGGGCACCGATGGTGCGTAAGAGAATACTTTCCTTGATACGTTGCGATCGACTCATCACCACAGAGCTGATCAGTACGATGATACCCGTCACCACGCTGAGCATGGCCATGAAATTGATCACAAACGAAATCTTGCTTAGGACGTCTTCTACGGTTTTCAGTACCAATTCCAGATCGAGGATGGAGACATTCGGAAAAAAGCGCACCACAGCCTGCTGGTATCGGGCCGATAGCTCGGACTGGTCAACCTTGGTGACTAAAACATGAAATTGCGGGGCTTTCTCCAATACCCCTGTCGGGAAGAGCACGAGGAAATTGGTCTGTACCCTTCGCCAGTCGATATCACGAAAGCTACCAATGTACGTCTTGATCAGGGCTCCTTGCACATTCCATAGGAGCTCATCGCCGATTTTCCAGCCGCGACCTTCTGCGAACCCCTTGGAAATAGAAACGAATATGCTGTCACCCTGTCCCACCCGTGGACTTAGCGCTCCATCGGCCAGTGTCTCGGAGCTTATTAGGCTGTCGCGAAAAGTCACACGATACTCCCTGTTGAAAATCCAGTTGGGTATGTCAAGCGTCGAGTCCTTCTCTGCGTCTTTTTTGGTGATGCCGTTGATCTCCCGGAGGCGCATGGTTACTACTGGTACATCCTGTAGCACCGGCAAATCATAATCAAGCGTCATTTCCTTGACCTCTTCCTTTTGGTGGGTCTGTATGTCAAAGAGCACCATATTGGGCCGATCATCTGCTCCCGTGATTTCAATGGATTTGACCAGGATAATTCTAAGGATAAAAATGGTCGCGAGTAATGTCGTGCACAACCCCACACTCAAAATCATCAAGGTGGTTTGGTTGGTAGGTCGGTGGAGATTGGAGATGCCCTGGCGCAGGAAATAACTTTTGCTGATTTTGGATATCTTTTTGGCTATCCATATCAGGCCTTGTGAAGTAAGAAAGAGCAGTAGAAATGAAACCATGAGCCCTCCCACAAAATACGCTGCCTGCAGCCATTCACCGATTTGGAAATAGGAGAACAAATACAGAAAGGTGATAAGAATGAGGAAAATGGACCCGACTTCCCAGCTCAGTTTTTTGGTGTTGGATTGGTTGAAATCCTGACGAATCGAGAGGAGTGGAGAAACTTTACTCAACGATATCAGTGGCAACAAGGCAAACAATACGGTAATTAGTAGCCCCAGCAACAAGCCAAACACTGGAGCCTGCCAGTAGAATACCGGGGTGATGCTGACCGGCAGCATTTCTTTCAGCAACCCAGGCAAGTAAAACTGCGCCACAACGCCAACGGCACTTCCTACCATGGCCCCAATAAATCCCATAATCAGAACTTGTATCACATAGATTTGAAACGCCTGTCTTCCCTTGAGTCCGAGGCAGCGGAGCACAGCCACGGAGCTGTTTTTGTCCTTGAGATAAATATATACGGCACCGGCCACCCCGATGCTGCCCAGCAGTAGTGCAATAAAAGCGGCCAGATTCAGGTAAACTGTCAGGTCTTTAAACGCCTGGCTGGTATTCCTTTTTTTGGAAGCCACGGTCTGATAGTCCAGTTCAAGCGCTTCTACGCGTTCCTTCAGTCTATCTTCCGCCAATTTCAATTGTTCCTCATCGGGGATCTCAAAATATTGTGAAAAGGTGACACGGCTTCCTTTTTTGACAAGGCCGGTTTCACTAAGGTATCGACCAGGGATATAGACGATCGGTGCGATGGAGGCGTTGACACCCGTTTGGCCCGGGACACCGCGTAGCTTACCCCGAATCTCAAAGCTCAAATCGCCTACCTTGATCTCATCACCGAGTATCACATCAAACTGCATCATCAACCGCTCATCGACCAGAGCGTATTGTCCGTTGGATAGGTCACCTGACGCCCATGTCGGTTCTGTCTCGATGGCCCCATAGTAGGGGTAGTTGCCGCTAAGGCCTCTGACCTGAACCAGTCGGGTGCCATGCGTCCTTGGGAAGTAGATCATCGAGGCAAAGCGCACCTGACTCGATCGATCTCCTTCTATAGAATCCAAGAACTGCCGCTGCGCCTCCGTCCAGGGGTGCCGGGTGTTGACTTCCAGATCCGCTCCCAGCAGGGTCTTGGCCTGTAGTTCGATTTCATTTTGCAGGTTGTTTTTGAAGGAATGGATTCCTACAAACGCCGCGATACCAATAACGATAGACGCGGTGAAAAGAACCAGCTTCGGTCTGCTGCGCCGGCTGTCACGCCAGGTCATTTTGAGTAGCCATGACAGGGAGACTTTTGACTTTCTGGGTTTAATGGTACGATCCATGTCAGGCGACCGTCTCGGTTTTTAGATTGGGTTCGATCATCCGGCCTCCTTTGAGTCGGATGACACGATCCGTTTTCTCGGCCAGGTTGGTATCGTGGGTCACCAGTACGAGGGATGTACCTTTTTCTTTGTTGAGGTCAAAAAGCAGTTTTTCAATTTTCTGCCCCGTCTCATCGTCGAGATTGCCGGTAGGTTCGTCGGCAAACAGGATCTCCGGTTCGTTGGAAAATGCCCTGGCAATAGCAATTCGCTGCTGCTCTCCACCCGACAGCTGTGCCGGATAGTGATCTGCGCGATCTTTCAGTCCTACCTGTTCCAGAAGATTGGTGGCCTTTTCTTCAGCGTGTTTGTCACCATGCAGCTCCAACGGCACCATCACATTTTCCAGGGCTGTGAGGGTAGGCATGAGTTGGAAGTTTTGGAAAATAAAGCCTATTGACTCATTCCTTAGTTCAGCCAGCTGGTTTTCCGATAGGGAACCAAGCGCAACTTCTCCAATGGAGACGGAACCCTCGTCGATTCGATCCAGACCGGCGCAAAGTCCGAGAAGGGTGGTCTTGCCACTTCCCGAAGGCCCCACTATGGACAGGGTTTGGCCTTTGCTGAGTTCGAAACTGATGTCATCCAGGACTTGGAGGCTTCTGGATCCGGAGGAATATGATTTAGAAAGGTTTTGGACTCGTAGTATAGGTATCAATGTGTACTTGTGTTTTTAGTTTTGAAAAACGACCAGAACTACTTTTGGTTTTTCTTATCGCGTATTTACTCACTGGATTGTAGATATTGCAATATAAATCTAATATCCAACCTGGCATGAAGTACAAGACTCTACTGCCCATCCTTATAAGCACGCTTTGCCTCGGTTGTAATGACGAGGGAGCCGATTTGTCCAATCATGTGAAGGCTATTTATGATGGGGATCATCGGTTGATGAGAGAGTATACGTATGACGATCAAGGCTATTTGTTGACGGAGACTATTTATTACACAAGAAACTATCCGTATCCCAAGGGTATTTATCACTACAGTAGACAGGAAGATATCGTGACGGGCTTCACGAGGGTAAATGAACCCCATCAAGGAATGAGTCATGCGGTAAGGGTAGAATATTCCTACAATGACTCTTATTTGCAATCCAAAACGGCCACTACTGTTGGCGATAGTCCTACAAACACATCGGAGTACCTCGGCACAACAGAATATGTCTGGAATGAAAATCATTCGTCGTGCCAGTCACTGGTACCCGTAAACGTCACGTATTCTATCACACCTGATTTCAATATTGGTACTACCCTTCGAAATTTCGACATTGACCAGGAAAACATTCATATGACCGAATATTACTATGATGGAGGTGTGTCTCTCAACATAAACTACCTCGACTTGGAGCCGGTCGTTGGAGGGAAGGTCAACGATCATCCGAGCAAAACGATTAGCTGGCACAGCTATGAACTGCAGGAGGACGTTAGAGCCATGGATATGTTTGTCAACGAATACACCTTTGATTTTGATGAGCATCAAAGGGTGAGGTACATAATTTCAAGCACGACGTACAGGAGGCATCAAAATGATGCTATGATAAGCGAGAGCACATTTTCGGATACTCTTTCTCTGGTATACTATTAGAAGACCTTATAAAAACTGGTTAAGCTCTACTGTCTCTTCCAGGTACTCTACGAAGTTGTTTTCCTTGTCTACCAAGATCACCTGGGGGGTGATCTCTTCGTTGGTGAGTTCATAGCCGATGATGATGATTTCTTCTCCCTCTCCGATCAGATGAGAAGCGGCTCCGTTCATGCAGATCTGCCGAGACCCGCGTTCTCCTTCGATCACATAGGTCTCCAGGCGTGCACCTGAGGTATTGCTTACCACCTGCACTTTTTCACCCTTTCTCAGCCCTACCATCTCGATCAGATCCTTGTCAATGGTAATGCTGCCTACATAGTTGAGGTTAGCCTCTGTGACCACAGCCTTGTGGATCTTCGATCTTAACATCCATCTCATGAATTCCTGCTCTTTAATTGAAAATCAGCCTACAAAATTAAGAATTAATTAAATTAAACCCATGAGCGGGAAAAAAGTTCGAATTTTTGATTGAATGAGGGACATTAAACGGTTATAACTATGTCAGGTGGTGGATTTGGTGCGATGGATTTTATGATTAAGAGCTACAAGAACAATAGAGCTCTGCTAAAATCCAGAAAGCCCTTAAAGGAATTGTATAACGAATTGAATTACTCAAATGCCAAAAATCCTTTGGTCGTTTCTGCGAAATATACTGATGAAAAAAGAGCCATATTTAGACGAAAACTCAAGATTGAAGCAAGGAAACTGCTAATCAAAAAACTGTTGGTGCTGTTTGCAATAATTGGTGGCTTAGTTTTCTTGGTGATTCATAATTTTATGAATCTCTAAGTATAGAAGCCGGCTGCTTCTTAGGGCTAGCCTTTTTGATTCTTTTTTAATAATAAGGACTTTATCAATGTAATTATTCTTTTATGGCCGCAATGATCGACTACATGTTCAAGAGTTCTAAAAACAATAGAGCTCTTCTGAAGAAGAGAAAGTCTCTTAAGGAACTATATAAAGAAGCAGGAATTTCAGAGGTTAACCAGAAGTTGCATTACCCGGAATTAGATGTCAATCATCTTTTGTACTTAAGAAGGAAGCTGAAAATTAATGCCAGACTCCTTGTTATCAAGCAAATAATCCTGATTTTGCTACTAGCTTCAGGAACCTATTATCTTTTAACAGAATACATTCTTTGAATGAAACTCAAAAAACAACCCTCTCGAAAAAGAACCAAAGAACAGCAATCTGCCGTCTCCCAGGCCAGGACCAAAATGAAGGAAAAGGTGGTCGAGAGTAAGAAAAAATACAAACGCAACCCCAAGCATAAAGGAAATGAAGAATAGTTGGATTCTGCTAATGTTCCTGGTATTGAGCCAGGCCTGCACCGAATCAGGTAAAAAAGTAAAAGAAGAGGTCACTGTAGAACCCGTGGCTGAGCAGCCATCTAAAAGATCCATTTTGTTTTTTGGCAACAGCATCACCGCAGGGTATCAACTGGATCTTTCAGAGGCTTTTCCGGCATTGATCCAGGAGCGGTTGGACTCTCTCGGACTGCCATACCAGACAGTGAATGCGGGCCTGAGCGGCGAGACGACTGCCAGTGGTGACTCTCGGGTCGAGTGGGTGCTCAATAACCCCGCGGATATTTTTGTTTTGGAATTGGGGGCCAACGATGGCCTGAGAGGTATCACAACTGAAACCACACAAAAAAACCTCCAAAGCATCATCGACAAGGTAAAAGCTAAAAACTCGGAGTGTCAGATCATCCTGGCGGGCATGATGATCCCGCCCAACATGGGGCAGGAGTACACTACGGCCTTCCAAAAAATTTATCCTGAATTGGCCAAGACAAATGAGCTGCCGCTGATTCCCTTTTTACTAGAAGGTGTGGCAGGCGAGCCGGAGCTAAACCTGGAAGATGGAATTCATCCAAATATTGAAGGACATAAAATACTGGCCGAGAATGTCTGGAAGGTGCTCTATCCAATCATTTCAGATCAAAATCCCTCATGATGCTCGAGTCCATTGACAAATTTCTGAGTGCTTCGGTGGATTTTGTCTGGGGAATGCCCTTGCTCGTACTGCTACTCGGAGGTGGATTGTTTTTCACAATTTATTCAAGGTTTTTGCCCTATCGGTACTTCCGTCATGCCATCGATGTCCTGAGAGGTAAGTACGATCAATCAGACGAAAAGGGAGAGATCAGTCATTTTCAGGCCTTGTCCGGTCACCTGGCTGCCACGGTCGGGATGGGCAACATCAGCGGGGTGGCACTGGCGATTGTAGCTGGAGGTCCCGGGGCCCTGTTTTGGATGTGGGTGAGTGCTTTTTTGGGGATGACCACCAAGTTTTTCACTTGTACCCTGGCGGTAAAATACCGTGGATTAGACAGTGAAGGAAACCTGCAGGGCGGCCCGATGTACGTAATCCGGGAGGCCATGCCTAAATCTTTTCGACCGTTGGCTGGTTTTTTTGCATTGGCCGGAGTGTTTGGTGCGACTCCCGTTTTTCAGGCCAATCAAATCGTACAGGTGACAAAAGACGTACTATTGAGGCCGCTGGGCTGGGTACAGGGCAATGAGCAGATCACGAGCCTCATTATTGGATTGGTGATCGTGACATTCACGTCCCTAATAATTTTCGGAGGGATTAAAAAAATCGGAGAAGCAGCATCACGCCTGGTGCCGACGATGGTAGTGGTTTACATCATTTCTGTGTTGGTGATCATGGGAGCAAATTATCAAAACGTCCTGGCCAATTTTCTGCTAATATTTACCGATGCCTTTCAGGCCAAATCTGTGCTTGGCGGGGCAGTAGGAGCCATCATTATCGAAGGGGCAAAACGTGCGGCTTTTTCTAATGAAGCTGGGATCGGTACAGCTCCTATGATGCACGGTGCGGCAAAGACAGACGAGCCGGTTCGTGAAGGACTTGTGGCTATGCTTGGGCCATTCATTGATACCCTGGTGGTCTGTACTATGACGGCCCTGTGTATTTTGTCGACGGGCGTTTGGACAGAAACCGGACTTGACGGAATTTCCCTCACGGCCAGGGCTTTCGAAATTTCTATTCCCATTATTGGCCCATATATCCTGTTTGCTTGTGTTCTCATTTTTGCTTTTACGACAGTGTTTGGATTTTCCTACATAGGTCAAAAGTGTTTGTCCTATCTCATAGGAGCGAAGTATGGGAAATATTTCAATTATTGGTATGTCGCAATGATTATTGTGGGATCGCTATGGAGCCTCTCGGGAGTGGTCAACGTCATTTTCGTGATGTATGGACTGATGTCTATCCCCACGATGGTATCTGCCCTGTATCTCGCTCCTAGGGTTATGAAGGAAGCAAGGGTTTACTTGGCTAGAGCTAAAAAATGAGAAAAAAAGTTTTCTTGTTGTATCTGCTTTTTTTCGCGCTTTCTAATCTGAAGGCGCAAGACGACTCAACTGTCGACATCCAAACTTGGTTTGACATAGTAGGATTTATGAGCCTTGGAAAGCACTCAGCCGTCGGTGGGGATATTGGTGTTCGCGGTTTAATATCGAGCAGGGATTGGAACCAATTTTACTTTAGACCGACCTATCGATATGCCCTCAATGGTCGGACTGATTTTGCAGGAGGAGCGGCTATTTTTTATACTGCCAATCAGCAAATCAGTGACTTGATAGAATATCGGATATTTCAAGAGGTGAATGCACAGTGGCCCACATTTGACAACTTTCAATTTTCTCACAGGGTAAGGTTTGAGCAGCGCTTTTTTGACTATCGAAATCTTCAGACGCCTTATGGAGATACTGATAAGTTTTCAGCCAGAATGCGCTATCAGCTCACGCTGGAATCTAATGATTTCACTTTTATGGATCAGGTAATGTATTCGATTGGTGCCGTTGAGTATTTTCAACTGCATAATGCCAATCATGAATCTTTCATCAACAACCTAAGACTCGTGGGAATCATCGGGCATCGATTAAGCCTAAATTTCAGGTATGAGATTCATTACATCTTTCAGAAGTCCAGAAAATATGTCGAGAAAGGTCTTAGAACCTCTGAGCACATTATTCGATTAAGGATTTTTCATGTGCCTAAGATCCTTCGAAAAATTGAGCAGTAATTATGCTTTGGATAGAATGTCCTTGACGATCTCCACGGCATGTATCCGAGAGTTCTCAATAAACCATTTGTTGGTCTGGAGGCCTCCACAAATCACACCGGCCAGATAGATGCCCGGGACATTGGTTTCCATCGTGGTAGTATTGTGCACGGGTGTTTTCATTTCATCCTCACCGATTTCCACACCCATTTTTTCTAGAAATTCGAAACTAGGCTGGTACCCCGTCATGGCCAGAACATAGTCGTTCTCCAGGGAGAGCAAGCCATCCGGGGTATTGATGTCCACTTCATCCTCTCTGATTTCCATGATCATGGAGTTAAACAAAGCCCTAATCGAGGCTTCTTTGATGCGGTTGTCAATATCAGGCCGTACCCAATATTTCACACGTGAGTTGATTTCGGGTTCCCGGATTACCATGGTTACATCAGCACCTTTTCGGTAGGTTTCGAGTGCGACATCCACGGCGGAGTTAGCTGCTCCCACCACGATCACCTTTTGTCCAAAATAGGGATGGGGCTCATCATAATAGTGCTTCACCTTGGGCAGGTCTTCTCCAGGTACATTGAGCAAATAGGGCAGATCATAGAAGCCTGTCGAGATGATCACATTTTTAGCCTGGTATTTAGCCTTGGCAGTTTGCACGGTGAAATGCCCCTCTTTTTCAACCCCCTCTACCTTTTCATAGAGCCTGACATCTAAATCCCAGTTCATGGTTACCCTCCTATAATACTCCAGGGCTTCAGATCTGGTGGGCTTGGGATTATGTGATACAAAAGGCACCCCTCCGATCTCCAACAACTCAGAAGTGGAGAAGAAAGTCATGTTTTTGGGGTAATTGTATAGAGAATTGACCAGGCAGCCTTTCTCTACGATGAGGTAAGAGAGGTCATGTTTCTTCGCCTCTATTCCGCAGGCCAGGCCGATGGGGCCTCCTCCTATGATCAATACATCCAATGCTTCTGACATGCAGCGAATTTACCCGCGGAAATCATAAACTCCAATCGGTGATACCCCATAGTCAAGCGGAATGTCATGAGGTTCTATCACCTGCAGTTTGTCCACGGGTGCCGACAAGCTCAGGCCGATCTTGACACAATCAGACCTGCACTGGCTGAGAAACTTGTCGTAGTAGCCTTTGCCATAGCCGATTCGATAGCCTTCCTTATCAAACACCACCAGAGGCACCAATACCATATCGACCTCTTCGGGCTTCACAGCTACTCCGTCTTTTGGCTCCCAGATGTCCCATTCGTTCTTCTCGAGTTGCTTGCTCGTCTGAAAAATATAGTGCTCCATATCTGGAGTGCCATTTACACTTTTCGGAAGGACAATTATTTTACCCATAGCCTTCAGATACTTAACGATGATCCATGTATCTACCTCGCGTTGTTTTTCTATCGGCAGAAAAGAATGAACGAGTTTGGGATCAATTGAATCGAGCAGGTCTGTGATATGATAAAACAACTGGGCATTTCTCCTGTCAAATTCATTGTCAGTGAGGGTTTTGCGCTTGCGCAAATAGACAGTTTTGAGCTTTTTCTTATCAATATCGCTCATGACAGGGGATTTAGGTTTTCGTTTTGGACTAGTGCAAATATCTGCTTTTACGATTAATCTTTTAAAAATATAACCTGATATTGTGACTATTACCAGTTCTGTGGGTTCAAGGAATAAAGAATCAAACTTGGAAAAGCCGAAGCAAAATATCGGGCATATCAATGAAGAGGCGGAGTTGATCCAAAAGGCCAAAGAAGACATCAGTCATTTTGAGCCTTTGTACAACAGGTACTTTGATTCAATATTCCGGTTTGTCTACAGGAAAACCGATGATGAACAGACCGCTGCGGATATAACCTCCCGGGTGTTTTATAATGCGATGAACGCCCTGGAGAGATATCGAATCACAGAGGTCAGTTTTGGTGCGTGGTTGTATAAGATAGCCACGAATGAAACGTACAAGTTCTTTAGGGACTACAAGAAAAGGCATTTAAGCCTGGAAGGTGAAACGGTGGATCGAATCATGGTATGCGAGCCGGTCGTAGGTGATGATGATCAAAAGATGGAGGTTTTGAACCGTCTCATAGGGCAATTGAGCGACATTGAGGTTAGGATTTTAGAACTGAAATTTTTTGAAAATAGAAATTTCTCGGATATTGCTTTTATCGTAGAAATGAAGGAGAGTGCAGTCAAGATGAAGCTCTACAGGGCTCTTGACAAGCTCAAGAAGAAATACCAGGAGATAGTAAGTGAAAAGCGATGACCCAGTACGACATTAAACTAAGGCGACGAGCCCTGTCAAAAGGCCAGATTGAGCGACACAAGGACTTTCATCGGATGATCAACCGAGAGCCGGATGAAAAGGGTGGACGCAGCTGGGTCAGGTTGGCATTGATCATCTTTGCCATTGCGGCGATCATTAGTATGATGGTGCTGGGGGTCGCGAGGATATCCAAGACCCCACCACCTCCAAAGGAAAATGTAGATCAGGAGATTTTTGACGAGTTTAAAACAGAATAATATCCAAGGCTCATCCCGGGAGCAGTCTTGATTCAAATGATAGGAGTGAACGGTTCGCTCTATTGATTTTCTAACAATTAAATTTTTACATCATGGAATTAAGAAAAAATCCAGAGCTGGATCTGGAACGCAGGAGAGGTATGTTTTTTAGTTTCGGCCTTTTGCTGAGCATGGCCTTTGTTTTGACCGCTTTTCAGTGGAAGGTGGAAAAGGGCATAGTTGTCATCCCTGATATAGAAGAGGACGAGGATATCATCTACATGATCGACCCGATTGCTACTAGAATGGAGCAGCCCAAGCCACCCAAGCCGGAGGTGAAAAGGATCGTGGCCCCAGTATATGTGCCGACACCCGATATAGTGGATATCATCGACGAACCGGAGATCGAATCGACTTCCGAACCAGATGATTTTGAAATAGCGGTGGCTGTAGAGCCGGATGAGGAAAAAGCGGAAACATTCGTGGACTATGCGGAGGAGATGCCGACCCCTGAAGGTGGCTACTCTGCGTTCTATAAGTATCTGAATAAAAACATGAAATACCCACGTTTTGAGAGAAATGTTGGAGTTCAGGGCAAGGTCTATGTTCGTTTCATTATTGACAAAGACGGCTCTATCACCGATTTGGAGGTGATAAAAAGCGTAAGCAAGGGACTCGACAATGAAGCGCTCCGAGTATTATCCGAGGCTCCGTCATGGAATCCCGGCAAACAGGGACATCTACCCGTAAGGGTCAGAATGGTACTACCGATAACTTTTAGGCTGAACTAGCGAATACCTACGGCTCTCAGGGTATTGACCAGGAAGTCGGCAAGTCCTGCAGCGATTGGGTTGTCTGCACTACGTCCGATGATATAGATCACGAACAGAATGTAGATGCCCAGCAGCAAGAACGCTTTGGTCTTTCCTATATACTTGGTAGAGGTAAATATCACTACAGCCAGAGTCGTAAGAATAAGGAGTAAAAAGCGCAGCTCACTACTCATGTCTACAAGCTCTACATCCATTTGGATAGGACCATAGATCATTGTAAACAAGAAAAGAGGAAAGCCTAGTGCAAAACAAACGTCAAAGATGTTGCTACCGAGGGCGTTGGATATGGCATCGTCATATTGCCCTCGCTGGGCATCTTTGATAGAAATGATGGTATCGGGGAAACTACTCGCCGCTGATGCCAAAATCAAAGCCACGAACATCAATGGAATATCCAGCCCATGATATGTACCTAGGTAGGGAACCTCATATTCTGCGGCTCCCATCCATTCACACGCAACTACCAAAATGTAACAAACTGCTGCAATGGAAACGGTTGAAAAGATCAAAAGTGGCCATGCATTGTTTCCATTAATTTCTTTTCTGATGAAGATGTTTTCCAGATCAAAAGTCAACAAGCTCTTGATAAATGAAGGTTTGGGGCCTTCATCTTCTTCCTCTTCTTCTTCCTCTTCTTCCACGACTTCCCCGTTGGCTGCGGCCCTTTTTGCTTCTTTCTTTTTATTGAAGTTCATAGAAAGAAACATATACGAGATGTAAATCAAATAGACCCCCATGAGGATGAGTCCATGATGCCAGTCGAGGACATCTCCACTGATCAGGATCAGGAAGATCATTTCAGTTAGGATCAATGCAATCCCATCCCTCAGCATTACTTTTTTGGAAACTTCGATTCTTTTAGCCAGACCTATACCGATCACGGCAATTACTGAGACGGCAGGGATCACCATTCCATTGAATATAGCACTACCTGCAGTAGTACCTATACCCCCTGAAAACCCGTTGGCATCCATAAGAACAAACAGGAAGAATATTGACGTAAAAACCTCGGGCATTGAGCTTGCAATAGCATTGATAGATGCTCCTCTCACCCCTTCTGATAAGTTTCTTCCAATATATTCGGAAGCCGTCATAAATCCATCACCAGCTCTCCATATTACTACACAACTAATGGATATTAAGATTAGCGGTATTATTATCCCCATATTAAGTCGTTTGTGGCCTGATTCTCATGTTTTTACAATCAATAATTCCCTCAGACCATTAAAGTTTCATAATAGACAATGCTGATTGGAATTCTAAATTAAGCTTTTTTTTCTATTTCAAACAAACTGTCTGAAAATATATAATGATTGCAAAACGCGCCTAAAATCCAAAATTTCACCCATTTATTTGCAATTATTAGGATTCAAGTGCTGATTGACCAAATTAGATGTGTACAATTTTGAGTTAATTGGGATCAAAGGAAAAGAAAGAAACCCAAACCGTGATTATTTGTATCTTTATGATGAATGCGACACCATGATTATTAGCGAACAGTTGGAAGCACTTATCACCCTTGCGCTGGTAGACAATGAACTTTCAAATTTTGAAAAAAGGGCAATCTATAGCCTCGGGCAGGCCAATGGATTAGAGGAGCAAGAGATAGAGGCTATTTTGCGCAAAATTTTGCGTCAAAAGGAATTGGATACTCCTATACTGACCCCAATGACCGACGATGATAAGTTTGATTTTCTTCATTCCATCGTTAGACTTATGAAAATTGATAAGAAGGTGTACTTAAGCGAAATACGGTTTTGTGAGGATATGGCGGTAAAGCTGGGGTATAAGCGCAAGGCAGTGAGCGAGTTGAGTGCTAGGGTGTTTAGCGATCCGAGTCTGATAAGTGATCGGAATGAATTGCAAAGTCTTATGGATAATTATAAATTGAACGAGTAATTACCCAAACGTACAGTTTTATGAACATAAAATCCCACCTGAGCGTACTCATCGGTCTGGCGAACATCGACAATGATTTTGCAGAAGACGAAAAAGAATTGATCCTGATGGTCGGTAAGGCCAATGGCATCGATGAGGAGCAAATAGAAGGTCTGCTGAATGAACCGGAACCGCTGCCTCCGGTATCCATGATGTCGGATGATGAAAAGTTCGAGTGCTTGTATAATGTCGTGCAGTTAATGAAGATAGACAAGGAGATTTTTCTTAGTGAAGTCAAATACTGTGAGGACCTGGCCGCCCGTTTGGGCTACAAAAAAGCAGTTATTGCAGAGTTGTCGACCAAGATCTACAGCAACCCGGTGATTACTGCCGACAAGGACAAGCTGAAAAAGGCAATAGTGAAATATCAGAACTAAGGTTTCAAAAAACATTGATACAGAGGCAAGGAGCCCTCTTTTTTTTGCTCTTTTTAGTAGGTAAAAATCCTTACCTTTGCACTTCATTTTTGATTCATGTGGTATAAGCTCTCACATTTCATCCTAAAATTCCGGGCATTATTGATATTGGCAGTGGTCATGGCTACCAGCTTCATGGCTTATCAGGCTCAATTTGTCCAGTGGTCATTTACTTTGTCCAACATAGTGCCTGACACGGATCCGGACATGATTGACTTCAAAGCCTTCAAAAAAGAATTTGGTGAAGACGGAAACATATTGGCTATCGGGATCAAGGATAGCTCTGTTTATCATCACGAAAATTTCCAGAAGCTTCACTTCATGACTCAGGCCCTAATGGGTGTAAATGGAGTCAATGATGTTGTGAGTCTGACCAATCTGAAAAAACTGGTGAAAGATGAAGAAGCCAGGAGGTTTAGGCTGGAACATGTATTCGATTCGATCCCTCACGATCAGCAGACCCTAGACAGCATGGTTCACTATGCTTTGAACCTTAAGTTTTATAGTGGTCAGCTAATTAATACTAAAAATGGTGCATGCATGGTTTTGGTCACCATTGACAAGTCTTTGATGAACTCTAAAAAAAGAGACGTGGTGGTAGGGGATGTCCTCCACCTGGCGCATGAATTTGAAGAAAACACGGGCATTGACCTGCGGTATGCGGGGCTGCCTTTCGTGCGATACACCAACACTAGCAAGCTCAAGCAGGAATTGGTCATGTTTCTGATCCTTTCGGTGGTGGTGACATGTTTTATCTTGTTCCTTTTTTTCAGATCTGTCAAAGCCGTGATTGTGCCACTGCTGATCATTGGTATGATTGTTTTATGGGTCATGGGTACACTCTCGCTACTCAATTATAAGATCACCCTGCTTACCGGACTTATTCCTCCCATCATCGTGGTGATCGGTATCCCCAATGCCGTCTACATGCTCAACAAGTACCATCAGGAGTACTTCACACATAGAGATCAGCAACTGGCACTGCGTAGGATCATCCGAAAAATCGGTATCGTTACCCTCATTACCAATTTCACTACAGCTGTTGGGTTTCTGGTTTTGGCCTTTACTGATATTGTAGTCTTGAGAGAGTTTGGTATCGTAGCAGGTATCAATATTATCGCTACATTCATTGTGAGTCTCATCTTGCTCCCGGCGTTTTTCTCTTATATGAAGCCCCCGTCGGATCGGCATCTGAGCCATTTGAGCTTTACGCCGCTCGACAAGGTGCTCACGGGTCTCGATCTGCTTGTTCATAGACACAAATTCTATATTTTCAATGTTACAGGCATTGTGGTACTCGCCTGCATTTTTGGAATATCAAAAATCAAGGCTGTCTCTTTCATGGTGGATGACCTGCCCAATGACAGCCAGGAAAAACTGGATCTCCAGTTTTTTGAAGAGAACTTCAGTGGAGTAATGCCGCTGGAGGTAATCATTGATACTGGCGTAAAAAAAGGTGTGCAGAACATCAGCAACCTTAGGAAGATTGACCAATTTGAGTCCTTCCTTGATTCGATAGAATACATCTCAAAGCCGATGTCCGTCGTGAGTTTCATCAAGGCGACCCGGCAGGCTTTTTACAACGATAAGAATTTCTATTATAGCCTGCCTAACAACCGTGACAAGAATTTTATTTTTCGATATCTGACGAAAGAATCGGATGAAGAGGGTATTGCCGAGGCGTTTGTGGATAGCACCGGTCAAAAAATCAGGGTTTCATTGAAAATGGCGGATATAGGATCGGTAAAAATGGATTCACTGATCAATCAAATCATTCAACCACGTATCGATTCCATTTTCTCAAAATCAAAAATGGATGTAAAACTTACAGGAACCACCTTGTTGTTTATTAAAGGGAATAAGTTTTTGATTGATAATCTGGTTACCAGCATGATCCTGGCGTTCATTGTCATCGCGATCATTATGGGGGTTTTATTTAAAAATTTCCAAATGATCATCATATCGTTGATCCCAAATATCATCCCGCTTATGATTACCGGAGGTATGATGGGTTTTGCAGGGATTCCTCTCAAGCCAAGTACGGCGCTGATATTTAGCATCGCATTTGGCATTTCTGTCGATGATTCCATCCACTTTTTGGCCAAGTACCGTCAGGAGCTGTTTGCCAACAACTTTTTTGTGCCGTTGGCGGTGAGTAGAAGCTTGCGGGAAACCGGAGCCAGCATGATCTATACATCGATCATATTGTTTTTTGGATTTATCATCTTTGGAGCGTCAGAGTTTGGAGGCACGGTAGCACTTGGTATTCTGACGAGTACCACGTTGCTCATGGCGATGCTCACCAACCTGATCGTGTTGCCGGCGCTACTGTTGAGGTTTGATAGCGGCAAGCGCAATGTCAGAAGCCATCCGTTGATTGAGCGTTTCCCTGAGTTTTATCATGAGGACGAGGATGAAGAGATTGATTTGAACCTGATAAAGGTCAAAAATGACACACATATCTAAGAGTTTGTTTTCAAATATTGTTTGAAGGAGTTGAAGTACAGAGAATACAAAGGAATTAATTACGCGGAGGTCGCGGAGGAAGTATTAGATTTTTGGAAATCGAATGATATTTTTCAGAAGTCTGTAGATACCAAAGAAGGAGCAGAATCATTCGTGTTTTACGAGGGCCCACCCTCAGCCAATGGTACCCCAGGTATCCACCACGTAATGGCGCGAGCTGTCAAAGACATTTTTTGCCGATACAAGACCCTCAAAGGCTACCAGGTAAAAAGAAAAGGTGGATGGGATACCCACGGCCTGCCTGTGGAGCTTCAAGTTGAGAAGGAATTGGGTATTACTAAGGAGGATATCGGCACCAAAATCTCTGTAGAAGACTACAACGCCAAGTGTCGTGAGGCAGTGATGAAGTTCAAAGATCAATGGGACGACCTCACTGAGAAGATGGGCTACTGGGTGGATCTGGACGATCCTTACATCACCTTCGAGCGGGATTATATGGAGACGCTTTGGAGTCTGTTGAAGAAATTCTACGACAAGGACCTTCTCTACAAAGGATACACCATTCAACCGTACTCACCAGCTGCCGGAACAGGCCTTAGCTCTCACGAGCTCAACCAGCCGGGTACGTACCGCGATGTGAAGGATACATCGGTCGTGGCTCAGTTCAAAGTAAAGGAGAATGATGCCTCGGAGTTCCTATTTGAAAACGGTGACGAGGATGTCAGAATTCTTGCATGGACAACTACTCCCTGGACGCTGCCTTCAAACAGTGCTTTGGCCATCGGAAAGAGGATTACTTATGTGAAGGTCAAAACTTTCAATCCCTATACATTCCAGGCTGTATCAGTGGTGCTGGCCAAAGACCTGATGGGCAAATACTTCAGCGAAAAAGGTGCCGAAGTGGAATTTGCCGACTATCAGGAAGGAGATAAGATTATTCCATGGAAGGTGGAAGGAGAATATACTGGAGAGCAGTTGGTGGGTGTACAGTACGAGCAGCTTTTGCCTTATGTGACCAATGACGAATTGCTAGCAAAGGCATTCAGAGTGATTCCGGGTGATTTCGTTTCTACGGAAGATGGAACGGGGATCGTACACATAGCACCAACTTTCGGAGCGGATGACTTCATGGCCGCCAAGGCTGCCGGGGTTCCGGCCATATTGGTGAAAGATGCAGAGGGTATGGATGCTCCTCTGGTAGACAAACAGGGACGGTTCGTTCAGGAGGTAACGGATTTTGCAGGCAAGTTCGTGAAGGAAGAGTACTTCTCTGACGAGGAATTGAAAAACCCGGACTTCAAACCCACGGATGTACTAATAGCCATCAAGCTTAAAGAAGACAACAAGGCGTTCAAAGTTGAGAAATACGTTCACTCATACCCCCACTGTTGGAGAACAGACAAACCTGTACTTTACTATCCACTAGATTCCTGGTTTATCAAAACTACTGCCTGCAAGGATCGATTGGTGGAACTCAACAAAACCATCAACTGGAAACCAGAGTCTACCGGTACGGGCCGATTTGGTAATTGGCTGGAGAACCTGGTGGACTGGAACCTCAGCCGGTCAAGGTACTGGGGCACCCCGCTTCCTATTTGGATGTCAGAAGACAGAAAAGAAGAAAAATGTATAGGCTCGATTGATGAGCTCAAGGCTGAAGTAGAAAAATCTATTGAGGCTGGCTTTATGATCGAGCCAATCAGTGATGATTTTGACTTGCATAGGCCCTACGTAGATGATATTGTGCTGGTGAGTGAGTCGGGTCAAAAAATGCTCAGAGAACCGGACTTAATCGACGTTTGGTTCGACTCTGGAGCCATGCCCTATGCGCAGTTCCATTTCATGGATGACGACCCCAAGGCGGAAACTTTTGCCAACGGAGGCCTCAAGGATGTTTACCCTGCAGACTTTATTGCAGAAGGTGTTGATCAGACCCGAGGGTGGTTCTTTACCCTTCACGCGATTGCTACCATGTTGTTTGACAGTGTGTCGTTTAAAAACGTGATCGCCAACGGTCTTGTCCTTGACAAGAATGGCAACAAAATGTCTAAGCGGCTGGGCAATGCGATTGATCCTTTTGAGACGATCGGAAAATATGGCCCGGATGCCACGCGCTGGTATATGATTTCCAATGCCAACCCCTGGGACAACCTCAAGTTTGACATAGAAGGAGTGGCTGAGGCTCAGAGGAGGTTCTTTGGAACCCTGTTCAATACCTACAACTTCTTCGCGCTGTATGCGAACCTGGATGGTTTTAAATATGATGAAGAAATTCCTCTTGAGAAAAGAACAGAAAGTGACCGGTGGATCATCAGTAAGCTCAACAGCCTGATTGATCAGGTAGACAAGGCTTATGACGAATATGAGCCGACGCGGGCTGCACGTTTAATCCAGGACTTTGTGATCGACGACCTGAGCAACTGGTATGTGCGATTGAATAGAAAACGTTTTTGGAAGGGTGAGCTGAATGACGATAAGAAAGCCGCCTATCAGTCGCTGTATGAATGCCTGAAAGTAGTGGCCAAGTTGGGAGCACCCGTGGCACCATTCTACCTGGATAGATTGTATCAGGATCTAAATCAGGTATCTGAAAAAGAAAGTGCCGAGTCCGTACATTTATCGGATTTTCCTAAGTCGGACACGGCCAAGGTCGACAAAGAGCTTGAGGCAAGAATGGATATGGCCCAGGGGATTTCCTCGTTGGTACATTCGCTTCGAAAGAAAGAAAAGATCAAGGTTCGCCAGCCGTTGAGCAGAATCATGATCCCCGTTTTGAACGAAAGCACAAAGAGCAGGGTCAATGCTGTGGAGGAACTCATTTTGACGGAAGTCAATGTAAAGGGAATAGAATTTATCGATGACACCTCCGGAATACTGGTTAAGTCGGTTAAGCCTAATTTCAGAAAACTGGGCAAAGAACACGGTCCTCGTATGAAGGACATTTCGGCAGCAATAGGCAAATGGGGACCGGATGAAATTCGAACCATCGAGCAAGACGATGCTTTTGACTTGGACTTGGGAGATGCCACGATTGCCTTGACACTTGAGGATGTAGAAATCACTTCTCAGGATATTCCGGGCTGGCTCGTTGCCAGTGAAAATGGATTGACCGTTGCCCTGGATATCAATATTGATGATGAGCTTAGGAAAGAAGGCATCACCCGAGATCTGGTAAACCGGATTCAAAATTTGCGTAAGGACAACGGCCTGGAGGTGCAAGACAAAATCAATATTGAGCTGTCGAGCAAAGACGAAATGGTCGTTGAAGCGGTAAAATCATATAAAGAATATCTTTGTAGCGAAACTCAGGCCACGGCATTGAACGTAGTAGATACGGTAGAGGGCGGCGAGACGATGGAGATCGACGAATGGAAAGTGGACGTGAAGATTAGTGTAGACAAATGAACATGAAGTATTACAAGTATTTTTTGATCGCACTTGGAGTGATCGTATTGGATCAGATTGTGAAATTGCTCGTCCATTTCAACATGGACATGGGAGTGGGAGGTCAGATACCCATCTTTGGGGACGTTTTCAAACTACACTATCTCACCAATGAGGGCATGGCTTTTGGGCTTAAGCTCGGCAGCGAATATGGCAAATTGCTCCTGACTCTCTTTAGGTTGGTGGCCATGGTGGGTATCGCCTATTACCTGCATACCTTGATCATTAAGAATATGCATCCCGGCTTGCTGATCAGTATTGCTATGATATTAGGTGGTGCGATGGGTAATGTGATCGACAGTACGTTCTATGGCGTGTTTCTAGACAATGCTCCCTACGGGGCACCCACACCCTGGTTTTATGGCAAAGTGGTGGATATGTTTTACATCGACATCTGGGAGGGCCGCCTGCCTGACTGGATTCCTTTCATGGGAGGAAAGGGATTGTCTCTTTGGCCAGTCTTCAACGTGGCTGATGCTTCTATTTTCTGTGGCGTTTTTGCCATTCTTATTTTTCAAAAAACCTTTTTCAAGGAATCGGAGAAGGAAGATCAGCCCAATCCGGTCGAGTCTTCTGAGGTAGCCGAAGCATAATTTTTTAGTACGTTTTGTAACCTCTTTTTAAACATATCGTTATAGTTTATAAAATAAACTACTTTATATTGGGAATAAATTTATAAACATTGGATCATGAAAACAGATGAGTTAACCAACGAACAAAGCCTGGAAATTATCACGAGGATGATCGGCGAGGCTAAGAGAAGTATTGCAAGGGGAGGAAGTTTTTATTTCCTGCTCTGGGGCGCAACAGTGGCCGTGGCAAATTTTGGTCATTATGCACTTGACAAGGCGGAATATGCCATGCCGTATTTGATATGGTTGGTATCCCTTCCGGCTCTTGTGATTACCATTATCCATGGGAAACAACAGGGTCGGAAGAATCAGGTATCAGGTCATTTTGATCGCATTTATGGCCACATATGGTTGATCGTCGGAGTGGCAATGGTATGCACCATACTATTTATGTCGAGCATAAACTTCAATCACAATGCGGTCATACTTCTACTGGCAGGGGCGGGCACCTATATATCGGGGTGTATGCTGCGATTCAATCCCTTGCGTATCGGTGCTATAGTATTGGTTGCTGCTGCCTGTTTGGCCTTCACCCAGTCTCCAACGGATCAAAACCTGATCGCTGGAATCGGCATCATCTTCGGGTATATCGTGCCTGGTGTTTTACTCAAAAGACAGGAAGGTGAGTGATTTCAAACCTTTAGACCCTTTGTTGCACTCTCAGCTACGATTGGCAGTGATGTCCCTCCTTATCGGTGTGGAATCAGCTGAGTTTGTGTTCATCAAAGAGAAAACGGGCGCCACTGCCGGCAATCTGAGTGTGCAGTTGGACAAACTGAGTGAGGCAGGATATATCACGATAGAAAAGACATTTAAAGGCAAAAAGCCATTGACGACATGCAAAATCACGAAAGTGGGGATTAAAGCCTTTGAAACATACGTAACCACATTGAAACAATACATCAACAAAACCCCATAGTCATGAAACTCAAATCTATATTTAAACACGCAGCTATTGTCTTAGGACTTGTCTTACCTGGTTTGGTGTCGGGTCAACAAGCCCCGCTCGTTCAGGGATATTCTGAAATGGATCTGCCATTGATAGAAAGGGTATTAGAAAAAAACAAAAGTGAATCGGATAAGCTACGAACAATGGAAAGTTACTATGTGCTGCTCACCTGTGCTGTGGGTAGACAAGACAAGGACCTGTTTGATAAATACGTGGATGAAGCCGTAGATCTTGGTGAGGAGCTACTGAAGAATGACGAGACTAAAGGAATAGCCAGTGCATATCTGGGCGGAATCTACGGATTGAAAATAGCCTTTTCACCCATGATGGCGATGTTTCATGGGCCAAGGGCAGGTAGCTACTGCGATCGTGCTCTTGAGCTGAGTCCCGATGATCCTGACGTGCTGATGATGTATGCTATCAATAAGTACAATACACCGGAGGCCTTTGGCGGAGATGTAGATCTGGCGATTAAGTCACTGAAACTAGCTGCTGAAAAGTACGAACGCTCAGAAAGTCAGAATACAAAGTGGCAGTACCTACATACACTGGTATGGTTGGGCATGGCCTATGAAAAACAAAATGATCTTGCTACGGCATTAGAATGCTACGAAAAGAGCCTCGAATACTCACCTAGCTTTAAGTGGGCTAAAAGCCTGGTCGGAAAAATCAGCAATTAGTTTTCCAACAAATCGAGCAATGTGCTGAGCTTCTGTTTCAGGCTGCGACGATCTACGATGAAATCTAGGAATCCATGATCCAGTACAAACTCAGCACTTTGGAATCCTTTAGGTAGGTCCTTGCCGATGGTCTCGCGAATTACTCGCGGACCCGCAAAACCAATCAACGCTCCCGGCTCAGCAATGTTGAAATCACCGAGCATCGCAAAGGATGCGGTAACACCTCCTGTAGTAGGGTCTGTAAGCAAAGAAATGTATGGGATTTTAGCTTCGCTGAGTAGAGCCAGTTTCGCAGATGTTTTTGCCATTTGCATCAAGGAAAAACCGGCCTCCATCATTCTTGCGCCCCCTGATTTTGATATCATCAGGAATGGAATTTTGTTTTTGAGCGAGTGATCTATTGCCCGTGCAATTTTTTCTCCCACTACAGAACCCATGGATCCTCCGATGAAGTTGAAGTCCATACAGGCGATGACGATGGACTTGCCGTTCATCTTGCCTTCAGCACTTCGGATGGCATCTTTCAGCCCTGATTTTTTCTGAATGGCCTTGATACGATCAGGGTACTTCTTAGTGTCGACAAAGCCCAGTGGATCACCTGAAGAAAGGTCTGCATCCAACTCGGTAAACTTGTTGCTGTCGAAAAGAATTTCGAAGTACTCTTTGGAACCAATGCGTACATGATAGTCATCCTCCGGGCTCACATACGAGTTGTTGCGCAGCTCGCGCATGTGTACGATCTTACCGCTTGGAGTTTTGTACCAGAGTCCGTCAGGTGCTTCTTTTTTTGCTTCGGTGGGTGTCTGTATCCCTTTGTCTTTACGCTGAAACCAGGCCATATAATTATGATTGCAAAGAGTGCAAAGATATCAATTTGGATTAAGATACCATGTGAAAAGAGGATTTATGAGGGACATGTTCCATCGCCAAAAAAGCATGAGGATGGCTTACACGTCTTCCCGGTCTTTGAGCTTCTTATCCTCTACATTTTTATTCAAAAACTGATTGATTTTATCCACGTCTATCGTGGAGGTAATCTCTCCAAAGTTGTTGACACCCACTTCTAGTCCATCAAGTTCGGGGTTCACTTTGGCCTGTTTTGTTTTCTTCTTACGCGACATGGGATTTCATTTCGTCAAAAGCTGTTGATGCTTTTTCTATACGACTAATCACCTCCTGGGTTCCCAACACCTCCATAATTTGCATAAGGTCAGGCCCTCCTGCTTCTCCTGTCACTGCCACTCTAAGGATTTGCATCACCGCTCCGGCGTGCGTGTCATTTTTTTCTGTGGCTTCAGTGAAAGACGCTTGGTAATTATCGGCCTTCATTGAGTCTTGTGCATTCAATATTTCAATGAGTGTTTTGAAAACTGCCTGAGAAGTCTCATTCCATTTCTTTCTTACCACCTTTTCGACATAGGTGTCAGGTGTGTTGAAGAAGTAGCCTCCTTTGATTAGAAGGTCTGGCAACAATTCGATTCGCTCCTGCATGAGTCCGGCTATGGTCTCAGCTTTGGCTTTGGTACATCGTATTTCTGCCTGTTGTGCCTGGGCAATCAAAAATTCGGCTAAAGTGTCTATTGACGTTTGCTTGATGTATTGCTGATTGAACCAAATGGCTTTTTGAATGTCAAATTTAGCCCCCGCCTTATTGATTCGCTCAATGGTAAAATCCTTGATAAGGTCTTCCATCGAGAATAACTCCTCCTCGGTGCCGGTATTCCAACCGAGCAGTGCCAGGAAGTTGAGAAAGGCCTCTGGGAGATAGCCCTCTTCCTTAAAACCTTTGACACTTTCTTCGGCACCATCCCAAGCCAATGGGAAAATTGGGAATCCATGCTTTTCAGCGTCCCGTTTGCTTAGCTTACCATTACCGTCGGGCTTGAGAATGAGTGGCAGGTGCGCAAACTTCGGCATGTCACTTTCCCAACCCAGGAAGCGGTACAACATCACATGCAGCGGTGCCGAGGGCAGCCATTCCTCACCACGAATGACGTGAGAGATTTTCATGAGGTAGTCATCTACGACATTTGCCAAATGATAGGTCGGCATCCCGTCCGACTTCATCAATACTTTATCATCCAGTGTGGAAGAATGCACGTTAACCCACCCACGGATCATGTCATTGAGGCGGATGTCCTCTTTGGCGGGCATCTTTATTCTGATCACATATGGATCACCATTTGCAATTCGGTTTTCTACCTCCTCTTTAGACAAGGTAAGCGAATTGGTCATGGTCATTCTAGAGATAGAGTTGTAGTTGAGGGAGTTGGCTTTGGCGGCCTTCAGTCGCTCGCGCATGGCATCCAATTCTTCGGGCGTGTCAAAGGCGTAATAGGCGTTACCCTCATCCAGCATTTTCTGAGCGTATTGCTTATACGTACCCTTTCGCTCTGATTGTCTATAGGGACCATATTCCCCTCCAATATCCGGGCCTTCGTCCCATTGGAGTCCTGTCCAGGCGAGGGCATCGGTAATGTATTTTTCAGCACCTTCCACAAATCGTGTTTGATCCGTGTCTTCGATTCTTAGTATGAACTTGCCTCCTTGGTTTTTGGCAAAAAGGTAATTGTACAAAGCGGTACGCACCCCGCCAATATGCAGCACGCCCGTAGGACTTGGGGCGAACCTCACTCTAATTTCTGAACTCACTTAATAAGAATTTTAATCCGAACGCAAACTTAGCAAACTGCGATACAAGATATCTCGACATTTACACCTTTTGGTAAGGCGCTGACCTCTACAGTTTCCCTGGCCGGAGGATTTTCTGTGAAATACTCCCCGTAGGTTTCGTTAATGCTTGCAAAATCGCCCATGTTTTTAACGAAAATTGAGCACTTCACGACATTATTGAAGTTGATGCCGGCCTCATTGAGTATGGCGAGGAGGTTATTCATTACCTGACGGGTCTCCGTCTGGATATCATCCTGTACCAATTCTCCTGTTTTAGGGTCAAGGGCGATCTGACCGGATACAAACAATAAATTTCCGGTTTTCACTGCCTGGCTATAGGGGCCAATTGGGGCTGGGGCGTTTTTTGAATTTATCAGTTGTTTCATTTCCGTAATTTTTGAACAAGTTTAGTGAAACCATAGGACTTGAGTGTGTAATACGGCGAATTGTAGGTGAAGTTGGCCGGTCAGGTTTTTGTAAAAAAAAGCCTCTTGGGAGTAGAAGGTTTCCCAAGAGGCGCAAAGACTCCATTTAGTAATGTCAGCCGTTGCTGTAGCTATGAATTATAATTATTAGATCTATTTCTTGATGAACCTTGAGATCCATTCTTTGTTGTTGTTGTTGTGAATTCTAATAATATATACCCCGTCTTTTAGTGACGAAATGTTGAGCTGAAAACCGCCAGTCCCTGTGCTTTTTGGATCGACATTGATAGGAACTGATTTCCCTGCCAAATCCGTAATTACTATGTCAGACTTTTCATAGTTGCCGTGATTCAAATGCACATTCAAAACGCCGGTCGTAGGGTTTGGCCAGATTCCAAAACTTTCTTTTTTGATATTCAAGACGCTGGCGGTGTCTGTAGGCTCTTCAGCTTCTCCTACCTGGATAAGCTCCGTTTCGTCCCGATCCAGATAGTAGGTGTAGCCAAATGCCTCTGCCGTGGGAATCTCCCCTGAGAAGAAACGGATGGTTCGAGTCATAGAGAAATTGGACGCATCCGTTACCGTAAAGGTGAACTCGGAAAATCCATCCGCTGAAGAAGTGAATTTCACTACACCGCTTGCGGCTTCAAGATTGGCCTCTCCATTTACGACATCCGTGATGGTGAAGGATTTCCCATTGGTAAAGCCTCTGGAGTAATGATTCAAATCTATCTCAGTTTCGATTCCCTTTATGATGAAATAATGTGGGTCGCCCATCCACTCCAAGTATTCCTCCAGATTGGTGAATAGATCACCATCCTGGTCCCCATTGGAATCGCTAAAGTCCCCCTGTTCTGAATTCGGGCTGGTTCCCAAAGCATTTTCCCACCAATCCGGCAATCCGTCCAGATCGGTATCCCATTCTGATGCCCTTTTATAGCCCGGGTATTCTTCCCAGTAGCCGGCATCCTTTTCATGATCGGGCAACCCGGGTTTTCGGGTTACGCTTCCATTGAGAGAGGTTGTGCCGTCCCTGGTTTCAGTTACCATTCGTACGTCGTGATCATCAAATGCAGGCTGAGTGGCTCCCACATCACTCAGTACAAGCTTGTATGCATGGTCGGCTTTTTGAGTTGTGACCTGGGAGGGAAAGAAGGGCTGTGAAACAAAAGTCTGGTAATTGACCGATCCTTGAATGTCCCTGCCTTTTTCCTGACTGTTTTCGTCAAAATATCCCGGCATTACGTTCCCCGCAAAATAGTATCGTTGGGTACCCTTACCTACGGCTTCATGCTGGGCTGTGAGGGCGACCGTTCTGTCAATGGCCGGCCCTGGCTTGTAGTAGTTGTTTACAAAGTTGACTTCATGCGCTCCACCATCTGTTGTCCTTCCATCCCAGTTGTAGACCACATTATTTGTTAAGTCCAGTTTGCCCGAGTAATAGCCGTTGCCATCAAGACCTCCTGCCAGACTCCAGTTTCTTCCCGCACAGTGTGCGAGCAGATTATGGTGAAAGCTGCCAATATCTCCTCCTATACTAGCGGCGTATCCATGCGCCTTACCGGGTGGGTAGTTTGAATGTCCTGCAGCATTGAGTGCCTCAGAGATAAGCGTTCTCTGAAGGGTGATGTTGTTTGCCCCTCTGGAGCTAAAGGCCTCATCAATCGTCCAGCTAATGGAGCAGTGATCGATGATGCTATTGTTGGCACCCGTCAGTCCCATGCCATCGTAGGTCACACCTATCCCGAGGCGAACTCTCAGATGCCGGACGATAAGGTTGTCCCCAGTAACCCCTATGGGCGCCCATCGGATGCAGATTCCTTTGCCGGGAGCAGTTTGACCGGCTATTGTCATATAGTCATTGCGCATCACCAATCGGGAGTTTAAGGTAATAATCCCCGATACAGCAAATAAAATGGTGCGTGGACCCGTCGCTTCTTCTACCGCAGCACGAAAACTTCCGTCACCGCTATCATTTAGATTGGTCACATAGACTACATCACCTCCCCGGCCTCCAATCGCATAAGCCCCGTACCCTTCGGCTCCATGAAAGGCAACCCTTCTACGCTTGAATGACCAAAGACTCCCGCGAGTTGTATCCTCAGCGGTGATTTCATCCACACGCCAGAAATAGTCTGAAAGGTTGGGGATCTGGACAGTCAAGGTTGTGTCAGTTTGATTGCTCATGAACTCGACGCTGTTTGGATCTGCATAGAATACCGACTCTTCGTCCGTCCCAAAATAAACATTATGGGAAACAGCGCCCTCGGCACTTTTCCACCGGAGCTGGATAGTGCCATCATCAGCGTTTGCATGTTCGTTTAGGTCAGAGGGATAGGGGTGGCTCGCTTGTTTCGATTCATCCTGAGCGTCAAGTTTGAACCCATTTAAGTGTGCGCCGGTCACTGTGTGGCCACCGGTATCATCTCCCAGGAATCGGATCACCGCTGTTTCTCCTTCGCCGACCTCAAATTCGACATAAGCAGAGAGAGCATCCTCTGTAGAAGTGGCACGAACACTTTGCTCCAGGTTTTCATAAATTAGCTCACCATTTACCATGATATCCATGGGTGCGTAGGTATTGTTGTCAGGATTGCTAAAAGCATTGTGGTAGGTCACCAGGCTGTGCTTCCCGACGGACAAGCCTGAAATATGAAGCTCCATATCCAAAGAGGAAATACCGTCATTGACTAGTCTCGCAAAATACGGGCTTTGCACTCCTGCCTTGTACCACGAGGAAGTATAACCGGCATCGGTGACAATCTCAAACGTAATGCTGTCAGTCGTAAATACCGGTGAATGTCCACCACCAAGGATCCAGGAATGAAATCCCGGTTCGTGTACTTCCTGCTCCTGCCGACCGTCAAAATTTATGTCTACGGCTATAGGCTTGAATTGACCATAAGTCAACAGCGGGCTGAGTGCAGTGAATAAAATGAGTAAAAGGCTAAGTTTGATTACAAGGGAAATATTCTTCTTCGATTTCATACCAACAATTAATTATGCGAATAAACAGGTAATGTTGGAAGAATAGTAGTTCTGATGTTTCAAAGACTACATCCTATGTTGCACGGTCACAATCTATCCTATGAGTTGCTATACATTTGCTTAATTTAAAGTTGGATGAATTCCCTGAATCAACAGATCGACAGAAGAAGCACATGCAAACACCGTAACTCAATGAGATGGTTGGCAGCATTGGGTTTCTTCTTATTGACGGTTGGGGTGGTTGCAGGTCAGAAGCCCAATGACAAATCTTCGGTTCTTCGGTTTACCAACTATGACGTAAGTAGTGGTCTTCCCGGAGAGAATATTCATTCGATTTATCAGGATCCGAGTGGGTTGTTGTGGTTGGGGGTCGACTATGAAGGACTCGTTTCTTTCGATGGACTCAATTTTGAAGTATTCAGGCATGATAAATCTAAAAGTAGTTCCCTATCAGGCAATTTCATCCAATGCATTACGAGTGATAATGAAAACAACCTGTGGATCGGTACTGATAATGGATTGAACAGAAAGAAAATTGGGCCATTGTATTATAATAGTCATGGCTTCACCAGGTTTTTGATCAGTGATAGTACGGGGCTGGTCAGTGACAATATCCTTACGGTTTTCAATACCTCAAACTCTGAACTTCTTATTGGAACAGACCATGGATTGTCTGTACTCATCGGTGATGACCAGTTTAAAACGGTCGAGCTCAACGTGGTAAACGAACCTCAGGTTAATTCGATTTGCGAGACCGAGAGTGGTGATATCTATATTGGCACTAGCCAGGGTCTATATCTTCTTGGACAAGACTTTCACATACGGGCACACTGGATTCTTGACGATCGGGGCCAAAACCTGTCTATTAATTCTTTAGCGCTTGGAGCGGACGGTAATCTATGGGTGGGTGGTATGTTGTTGCATCAATTCGATATTAGTACTGGGACATTTACAGACGTCAGGGATTTGATGGGACAGGGTCATTTTGCCGGGCGGCGAATTACAGATATAGATGTGGATGCTTTTGGCCGAATTTGGGTAGGTACTATATCGAGTGGCTTGCACGTCTTTGTCCAAAACGGAGAGAAAATAAGCTATATCGGCCAGGATCAGCTTCAGTCAGGAGGACTCAAAGGAGATAGGATTCGAGATATTTTTCATGATGAACAAGGATCTACCTGGGTTGCAGTAATGAATTCCGGACTCAACTATCATGACTCTAGATCCGAGTTTTTGGGGCAAATCATTCCCTATGAGGAAGGCCATATGCTCGTGCATGACAATGGCGTACTGGCACTTGCAGAGGGGGCTGATGAAAAGCTTTATATCGGCTCTCGAAGATTGGGACTGGCGGTTTATGATAAAGAAACTGGAGAAATGACACGCTTTTCCGAAAAGGATGGCCTGGTGGACAATCGTGTGGAGTCAATTCTCGCATCAGAAGAAAATTCAATTTTTGTCGGGACTACAGGAGGATTGAGTCTCCTTGACCGCTCGGCTCAGACATTTACTTCGAAACGGTGCAGCCCGGTTAGGACGATGGTCAGGGGCAATGATGGCCGGATCTGGGTGGGTAGAAAAAACGGTCTGTACTGGTTTGAGGATTTTGAGTCTGAATTGATTCCTCTATCGCGAGAAGATTCCATAAACCCAATCAATGAGGATATTTTCGTTTTGCACTGGAGCAGGGACAGCATGCTATGGATCGGTAGTGCATTTCATGGATTGATGCAATACAATCCATCCAGCAAAAAACTCACTTGGTTCAACAAAGAATTGGGTTTTTCGGCAGATCAAATCAAATCCATTTATGAAGATCCCGAAGCGAATATTTGGATTGGAACCAAGTTTGAAGGCCTATATAAGTATAATCCCGAAACGAAGGTGTTTTTGCATGTACCGGATAGCGTCTTCCAGGGGAGTGCCCTGGGGCTACACGGCGATGCAGAAGGGAACATTTGGATAAGGGCAAGCAACGATGTTTGCAGATTTTCACCTGCGGACAACAACCTAGAGAGGTTCGGTCATAGCTATGGTCTGTTTGGCGTCACTTCCTCGCTAGGCGGGATAGATGGAGAACTCTATTTTGGTGGTGACAATTTTGTTACTCACTTTAACCCCAAAAATTTCAAAAAGCATGAATCGTCCAATACGGTCAACATCAAATCTATTTGGGCGAGTAATCAGGGGATGGATGCGGGAGACCTGGGGACAACAGAAGTAGTTTTTTCATATGGCACCAATATCTCTTTCACTTATTTCCTGAGTGATTTTTCTTCATCGTCAGAAAATACATTCGAATTTTTTATGGATGGGGTCGATGACAACTGGAACGATCACGGATCCAGAAATCAGGTGTCATACGCTGATTTGAGACCTGGTGATTACATTTTTCGGGTCAAAGGTGCCAATTCGGATGGATTGCGGTCAGAAAACGAGGCGGTGTTTGTTTTCCAAATTTTATCTCCCTGGTGGTGGACCTCCTGGGCCAGATTTGGGTACGTTCTTTTGTTTTGCTTAGCAATGTATGCCCTGTACAGAACCGTTACTTTCAGGGAGCGAAAGCAAAATGAATTGGATAAGCTTCGTTTAAAAAACCAACAAGAAAAACGGCTCAACCAGCATAAGCTTAGGTTTTTTACCAACATCTCCCATGAATTAAGAACCCCTTTAACCGTGCTACTCCCTTCGGCGAAAAAAATTTCCGGAGATAAACCACAAACGCAACAGGAATTAAGGAAACACGGACAAGTGATCATGAAGTCTACCAATACCCTCTTGAAGTTGGTCGACGAACTGATGCACTTTAGAAAGATAGAAGAGGGCCAGAGGCCAATAGTGAAGGAGCCTACTGACGTCAAGGGTACATGTACAGAAGTATTCGAGGAATTTGATTTGGCCGCAGCTGAAAAAGATCTCCATTATACTTTCAGTATTTCCGATGACATTGGGTTCGCCATGTTGGATAAAGATGTGTTGGTCATATCGCTTCGCAACCTCATATCCAATGCCATAAAATATACCCACGATCATGGCAAAGTATCAATGAACGTTGAGGTCATTACGAAGACAAGTACAAGAGTAAATGATGAAACTCAATTGAAGGTGACGATTTCCGATACGGGAGTGGGCATATCCACGGAGCAGCTGGATCATATTTTTGATCGGTTTTATAGGGCGGACGATCGCCCGAGTGAGGTAGGAGGGGCAGGAATAGGTCTTGATCTGGTGAAAAGCCTGGTCGAATTGCACAACGGTGAGATAGAGGTAACAAGCGAAAAAGGTAAAGGCAGCCAGTTTACTTTTAGCCTGCCCTATGAAGGAGTGGCAGATTTGGAATTAACACCCGTGATGCAGCGAGAATCGGAACCAGTAGTCAGTGATGAAGGGAGGACGCAGGATGATCAGGTTAGGATATTGATTGTAGAAGATGACCCTGATATCCTCGAAATGTTAGGGGAACTGTTTTCAGAGGAATACGAGGTGATTTTGGCAAAAAATGGAGCAGAAGGGTTTGAAAAGGCACTGAATTTCCCTCAACCCAATCTGATCTTGAGTGATGTTGTCATGCCCGAGTTGAATGGATTGGAACTATGCAAAATGTTGAGAAATAGCTTTAAAACCAGCCACATCCCGATTCTGATCCTGACCGCCAGGAGTGCACTAAACGATCAGCTACTAGGCCTTGAATTGGGGGCGAATGATTATATCACCAAGCCGTTCCACCCGGAGATATTGATGGCCAAGGTGAAAAGTATATTAGATAATCAAAAGCATTTCAAAGAAGTATATACCAAGGAGATGCAACTAAATCCTGGAGACATTATCGTTCAGGATCCTGACAAGAAATTTCTGGATGCTTGTGTGAAGTGTATTGAGGAGCACATGGATGACCAGGAATTTGGGGTGGAGTCTTTGTCCAAAGAAGTAGGGTTCAGCAGGACTCAACTGTTTAGAAAACTAAAATACCTGGTCGATATGTCACCTTCGGAGTTGATCTATTCGGTACGACTGAAAAGAGCGGCTGATTTGCTGACCTCTGATAAGATGGGCATTGCTGAGATAGCCTACGCCACCGGATTTGCATCTCCCAGCTCGTTTACCGCTGCCTTCAAAAAGAGATACAAGAAGTCGCCTCGTGAGTATCTGACAACCCTATCGGTGAAGTAGGAAAAACCTGACTACAAATCAGAATTAAATTACGCGGTTCTTACTCGACAGTGACCGATTTGGCCAGATTCCTTGGCTGATCCACATTGCAACCACGCATTATAGCGATGTGATAAGAAAGAAGCTGTAGTGGGATCACAGAAATCATTGGCATCAAGGCTTCTTCGCATTTCGGCACCTCGATCACAAAATCTGCCATCTTAGGGATCAAAGCATCCCCTTTTGTTACCACCGCAATCACTGTGCCTTTCCGGGCTTTTACCTCCTGTATGTTGGAGACTACCTTGTCATATGAGCTGTCCCTGGTGGCAATGAATACCACAGGCATGTCTTCGTCAATGAGGGCAATCGGGCCATGTTTCATTTCAGCGGCAGGGTAGCCTTCTGCATGGATGTAAGAAATTTCCTTGAGCTTCAGGGCACCTTCCAACGCCACGGGAAAGTTATAGCCACGTCCTAAGTAGATAAAATTACTCGCGTTCTTAAAAAGGTCGGCGATGAATTCAATTTTATCATTGGTCTCCAAAACTTCCTTGATTTTTTGAGGAATCCTGGACAGGTCATTGATCAGGTTTCTGAAATTTTCTTCAGTGATGGTACCTTTTCTTCTGGCCACAGTGAGCGCTATCATAGAAAGCACTGATAGCTGACCGGTAAATGCTTTTGTACTGGCAACACCAATCTCAGGGCCTGTGTGCAGATAAGCACCTTCGTCAGTAATCCTTGATATTGAAGAGCCTACCACATTCACAACTCCCAATATAATGGCCCCTTTGGATTTAGCCAGTTCTATTGCTGCCAGCGTATCAGCAGTTTCCCCTGATTGAGAGATGGCTATGACGACATCCCCTTTGTTGATGACAGGGTTTCTATACCTAAACTCGGAGGCATATTCCACTTCTACCGGTATTCTACAATATTCTTCGAAAAAATACTCTGCCACCAACCCAGAGTGCCATGAAGTTCCACATCCCAAAATGATGATCCTCGGTGCGTTGACCAGAGTGTCCAGATGTTTTTGGATACCTCCTAAGGTAATTTTAGCATTGTGAACATCCAGGCGTCCTCTCATGCTATCGGCTATCGAATTAGGCTGCTCAAAAATCTCCTTAAGCATGAAGTGCTCATACCCGCCTTTTTCTATCGCATCTAATTCCAGCTCTATTTTCTGGATATATGGGGTTTGCTCCTCATCCTTAATGTTAGTTATCCTAAAAGCATCTCTTTCGATAATAGCAATCTCTTCGTCCTTTAGGTAGACCACATCGTCTGTATGCTCTATGATTGGGGTAGCATCAGAGGCGACAAAGTACTCACCATCTCCTACTCCCAAAACCATTGGGCTACCTTTTCGGGCTGCGACTAGTTTGTCAGGGTTTTCTTTATCCATGACGACAATCGCATATGCACCATCGACAGCCATCAAAGCTTGCTGTACTGCCGACTCTATGGATAGGTTGTTTTCTGATTTGATACTTTCGATGAAGGAAGCCAGGACTTCCGTGTCCGTCTCACTTGTGAATTGAACTCCTTTTTGTTCCAACTCCTTTTTTAGGGAACTGTAGTTTTCAATAATTCCGTTATGGATAATGGATAGTGATTTATTATATCCGTAGTGAGGGTGGGCATTTATGTCATTTGGCTCACCATGTGTAGCCCATCGGGTATGTCCCATTCCGATAGTAGATGACTGGTTTTTGCCAGCCAGATGTTTTTCTAAATCTGAAACTTTTCCTTGTTTCTTATAGATGATGAGCGAGTCATCTTGCATAATAGAAACGCCCGCACTATCGTATCCACGGTATTCCAGGCGTTTGAGCCCTGATAATATTACCGGGATGGCCTCATTTTGACCTAGATAAGCAACTATTCCGCACATGGGTTATCGGTCTGATATAATGTAATATACGCCCAGTTTGATCTCTTCGATATTAAAAACCGAGTAGTTCATCGAATTGAATGTTTGAGGCATCAGCACCAGTTTCTCAACGTCTACTGTGCCGTCTTCTATGTGCTGTACGAATGCCGACATGTTTGCGTTGTACTCAAGGCTATCATTGTTGAAATATGCCGTTAGAGGCCGGTAGCTGTTGGCTTGATAGCCAATATCGTCTAAGACTATGGTAGAGTACAGATCACTTTCTGCTAGACCAGTAGTGTTGACCTGAGCGCTATCTGCCATAAACAAAAACCTGAAATTGCTCGGGTTTGCTTCAAACAGGGTGTCTGTATTGCCTGTTTTTAATGTGAATTCTGCTCTGCTGATATGCAAAAACTGACCTTCCTCAGGGTTAAATTGATCAAAGAAATCATGGAGCGGTTGAAGAGATACTTTTGGAAATATTCCGGAACCTGGCATGAAGTACACGTTGCCATCATTGGTGTCAAATTCCTTAAGGTTGTTGGATATACTTCCTCCAATCACAGACCCTGACCGATCAGTCTGGAATTTATTATATCGCGCTCCGTTTGTGGCAAATATGAAATCTGACGTAAGGCTATCTGCCAAAATGCCACTGCTTCGACCTACCGTATCCGCCCAAATATGATAGTGAATTCGGATATTGGACGTGCCGGTAGGAGAAAACCCAGTCATAATAGTGCCATCAGGGGCACCTTGAAGGGCAATGCCCTTAAACTCATTTTTTAACAGTTCGTAGGTGAAATCTGAATGCGCAATGTCAAAAAACTCAGTACTCAAAGAATCAGACAATTTGAAACTAAAACGGTAAGGCTCATAATCATCATCTGTTTGATCTTTTTGCCAAACCTCCATAAGGGAGTCTGCATCTACTGTGAAACTAAATTCATCATCCTGATAATTTGGAAGTATCGGCGTGTCGAAATTTGCCAGATAATAAACCCCCGAAAATAGCTGATCATCAAGTTTGTGTACGGTGAACGTCTGAAGATCACCCACATTAGAAGAGTGCACATAGTTGACTTCCAGGGTCATTACTACGGAATCTAGAATAGGTGTGAAAGTCGTGAAAAACTTGTCACTACCTACCGTTACAGAGTCGCTTACCGTTTCTATATCGGGACCAATAAAAGTAAGTGCAGATAGTGCAGTGCTGTTGGTAGCACCGAATATCTCGCTTTCTACACGGCCCACCATCAATGAAGCGTTCTCACTCGTCCTGATACTGTCCACAAATACATTAGAAGCCGGTAGGGTGATTTCTTGATAAACCACATCCACAGGAAGATTCGTCAACTCCAGCCCAATATCGCTGGGGTCTTCACAAGAAAAGATGAAAAGACCCGCTATCAATAGCAGGCCAATCCAGGTCTTAGCCAACAAGTTCATTATAGAGATTATAGTAGGAGTCTAAAAAGTTCTCGTCTTTTTGAATGGTCTCTACTTTTTTATCCTTTGAAGCTTCAGAAATAAGGTTATCTATGATCTTACTGGTATCTTCTTTTGACTTGATCACCGCATCGGCATATTCAATTCCCAATCTCACAAATCCCTCAAAATCTCCTGTCCTCAAATGGTCAAGCATGCCTTCGTCAATATCCATCATCATCGCTTTATTGATGATATCTCCATCAAACTTGTGCTCAAATGGATTGTCATAAAGCGTGAATACAGATTTAGCATTTTTAAAGATCGGATCATTTTTGTAGGTCGTTTTTAAGTACAACGGCACAAAGCTTGTCATCCAATCATTACAGTGGACAATGTCTGGCGCCCACCCCAGTTTTTTTACTGTTTCGAGCACTCCCTTGCAGAAGAAAATGGCCCGCTCGTCATTGTCCTCATGGAAGTTTTCCTCCTTGTCGAAGAAAACTGACTTTCTATGAAAATAGTCTTCATTGTCGATGAAGTATACCTGCAGTTTGGCATTCGGTATAGAAGCTACTTTAATAATCAGGGGCTTCTCTTCATCTCCTACGGATATGTTGATTCCTGATAGTCTTACTACTTCATGTAGTCTGTTTTTGCGTTCGTTGATGAGCCCAAACCTTGGCACCAAAATCCTAATCTCCATTCCTCTCTCCTGCATGGCTTGTGGTAAAGCTCGCACAAATTCAGCCACCTCAGTGGTCTGCAAAAATGGGTTTATTTCGCTGGCAACATATAAAATTTTATACTGTGACATAAACCTTTTCTTTTTAGTATCTTGTTAAAAACAGCCACAAAATTACACTATTTTTGGGTCATTTTCAATAGGAATGCCTAATTAGCTTAAAAGGCTGCCTGATAAAAGAGGATTAAGTGAAAATAATTCGGTCAATCGCTGAAATGCGGTCTCTTTCAGCAAGTTGTCACGCCAATGACCAAATTGTTGGATTGGTTCCGACCATGGGTGCACTTCATGAGGGGCACCTCCATTTGGTCAAAACGGCATCCGCTCAATCGGATGTTATTGTCGCCAGTATTTTTGTCAATCCCCTTCAATTCAACAACCCAAAAGACCTCCAAAATTACCCCAGAAATGAGGAGAAGGATCTGGCGTTGTTGAGTGATGCCGGCTGTCATGTAGTCTTCATTCCGGAAGTTGAGGAATTCTATCCTGATCAGAAAAATGTACTCTCTATGGACTTTGGAGAGATGGCCACAGTGATGGAAGGTGAGTTTCGTCGTGGACATTTTTCTGGTGTAGGTGTTGTAGTGGCCAAGCTTTTCAATTCGGTTTCACCCGATAAAGCGTTTTTTGGCAAAAAAGACATTCAACAACTGGCGCTGGTTAGAAAATTGGTAAAGGATCTTAGTTTTCCGATTGAAATTGTGGGTGTTGAGACCGTTCGTGATCAGAATGGTCTAGCACTATCCTCCAGAAATCAGTTACTTGGTGATGAAGACAAAGCACGAGCAGCAATCATCAATAAAAGTTTAAACGATTTTGTCACAAATCTTCAATCCGGAAATCCTATAGGTGAGGCCAAAGAAAAATACATGGATGAGTTAGGGAAGTTGGACGGTTTTGCACCCGAATACATTGAGGTGGTGGACGAATATACAATGAAACCTGTCGATTCAATCGGGGATTCTGGTAGTTTTGCCGCTTGCACAGCCGTGAATGTCAGAGGTGTGCGCCTGATCGATAATATTACTTTTTGATAATGAAGTTCAAAGTGCCAAAGTTTGTGAAGTATGGTTTGTCCGTAGTTCTTGCTGTCCTTCTGTTCTGGCTGGTTTTTAAAGATATTTCTCTCAATGATTTTGCCTCACGGTTATCTGGAGTCAACTATTGGTGGATCATTGTATCATATGCATTGGCGATCTTCAGTCACGTCCTTAGAGCATATAGATGGAATCTTATGCTGAGACCCTTTGGGTACGAACTCACCACGTTCAGGACATTCCTGGCCGTGATGTCTGGCTACCTGGCCAATTTGGCGCTGCCAAGACTAGGCGAGGTAACTAAATGCGGTGTACTAAAGAAGAACGAAGGGGTGTCGATGAGTACGGCTATCGGTACTGTTGTTGTGGAGCGTCTTATTGATTTGGTTATTCTGGTCATTATTATTGTTTTGGATCTGCTGTTGGAATTTGATATGATCTATGAATTTTTCGCAGAGTCATTCAATTTTAAGGGCTTGGAGGAAAACAAACTCCCACTGATCATAGGAGCTGTTTTAATGGTGGGGATTGGAGTTTTGGGTTTATTCCTTCTTAGAGAATTTTTGAAAAGAGAATACGAGCATCCTGCGCTAAAGAAAATAAACGAAAAGCTAAAAGAGCTGATAGCAGGATTTATGTCCATCCGAAATGTTGAAAATTTCTTTGCGTTCATCGTTTCTACCGTTCTTATTTGGGTGGCTTACTTCTTTATGAGCTATGTTATATTCTTCGCTATGCCTGAGACTTCAGGCTTGAGCCTGGGAGCGGGATTGTCCATTTTAGTGGCTGCGGGCCTCGGGATGTCAGCACCAGTACAAGGTGGGGTGGGAGCATATCATGCCTTTGTCAAAGGCGTACTAGTGATCTATGGTATTGAAGCTACAACGGGGTTGTTTTTTGCTACATTGCTACATACTTCTCAGGTGATAATGATTATGGCCTTAGGTGGGTTGAGCATGCTCATTTCCTCATTTATTTCTGCTAAAAAGCCAACGCTTGTAGTGCAGGATTCGTAATATTCGCAGGTAGATTTATGAGATAAAATTTCGATTGAGATGTTTGTATATGTTTTAATGTTTGCTTTTGTAATAATTGGATTTATAGTCAGCGGTAGGCTGAAAAGTAAATTCAATAAATACTCTCAGATAGGGCTGCAGTCAGGATTGTCTGGTAGAGAGATCGCTGAGATGATGCTACGTGATAATGGTATTTTCGATGTGCAGGTAATGTCTGTTCAAGGGCATCTTACTGACCACTATAATCCGGCGAATAAAACAGTAAACCTAAGCCCAGAAGTCTATCAGGGACGCAGTGCCGCTGCCGCTGCAATTGCAGCTCATGAATGTGGTCATGCTGTTCAGCATGCCACGGCCTATAGCTTTTTGGAGTTTAGGTCAGCGATGGTGCCGATTCAAAACGTTAGTGCCAAATATCTTTATTACCTTATGATAGCGTTTTTCTTTTTGGGTACTTCCGCCTTTCAAATGCAGCTAGAGCCGCTATTATGGATAGCAGTCATCGCGCAATTCGTTATTACTCTTTTTACGTTGGTTACACTTCCTGTGGAATTTGACGCAAGTAAGAGGGCGCTGGCCTGGATCGATGAAAAAGGAATTGTCACGAGTCAGGAGCATACAATGGCTAAGGACGCTTTGCATTGGGCGGCTATGACTTATGTGGTGGCGGCAATTTCAGCGATCACACAACTGCTATATTTTGTTATGATGTTATTGGGGAGTCGCGATTAGACTTATTCAAGTAAAGAATTTGAAGGACTTGGCGATCGTCAAGTCCTTTTTTTGTGCTAGATTTAAAATGTTATGCATGCATACTAAAGCCCATTAACATGAATTTTCAGTTGACCGAAGAACAACTGGCCGTAAAAGAGGCCGCTAGAGAATTTGCCCAGAGCGTATTGCTTCCCGGAGTAATAGAACGTGACGAAAATCAGACGTTTCCAATGGACGAAGTGCGGCAAATGGGTGAGCTGGGATTTCTGGGGATGATGGTCGACCCAAAGTGGAATGGGGGAGGCATGGACACTATTTCTTATGTGCTGGCGATGGAGGAAATATCCAAAGTAGACGCCTCAGCGGCTGTGATCATGTCGGTGAATAATTCCCTGGTTTGCTGGGCATTGGAGGCCTTCGGCAGTGACGGCCAAAAAGAAAAATACCTCAAACGTCTCGCCACGGGAGAAATCCTGGGAGCTTTCTGTCTATCCGAACCTGAGGCAGGATCTGACGCAACCTCCCAGCGTACTACGGCCGAAGACAAGGGCGACCATTATTTGCTCAATGGCACCAAAAACTGGATCACGAATGGCAATTCGGCATCAGTATATATAGTGATGGCCCAAACCGATCCCGAGCTCAGGCACAAGGGGATCAATGCGATCATCGTGGAGAAGGGTTCGGAAGGGTTTACCATCGGGCCAAAAGAAAATAAATTAGGCATAAGAGGCTCAGACACGCATTCATTGATGTTTTCTGATGTCAAGGTTCCCAAAGAAAACCGGATCGGAGAGGAGGGTTTTGGGTTCAGTCTGGCTATGAAGGTTCTCAACGGAGGACGAATAGGTATAGCCTCTCAAGCCCTGGGGATTGCCTCTGGCTCACTGGAGTTATCCGTTCGCTATGCCAAAGAAAGAAAGGCCTTTGGTAAGCCGATCGCTGAGCACCAGGCCATACAGTTCAAAATCTCAAAAATGGCGACCAATATAGAAGCTGCGCGGCTATTGTGTCTGCAGGCTGCCGCCAAAAAAGATAGGGGCGAAGACTTTGTGAAAGAGGCAGCCATGGCCAAATTATTTGCGTCTCAGACTGCCATGGATGCTGCCACAGAAGCCGTCCAAATCCATGGTGGCTATGGATATGTGAAGGAGTTTCATGTCGAGCGAATGATGCGTGATGCCAAAATCACCCAGATATATGAGGGCACTTCGGAGATTCAAAATATCGTAATTGCACGCCAAATATTAAAATAGTCTAAAATCGAGGATTATTAATTTTATATTGTAATCTTTGTGATTATCTAACAATATATTAGATTTATACAATATCATTGATTGGATAGTTGCCTGTATAGCCCCTAAGCTATCAAAAAAGTTCAATGGAAGATTACAATAAAATCATAGAATCTCTCGGGGTTCGGTTCATCAGCGCTAAGAATATTAATATTTTGCAGCCGGTGACTATCGAAAACTACTATGATGTAGAGAATGTCATCTTGTTTGTACACAAGGGCGAAACAAGAATAGGCAAGGAGCGCGAAATCGTAGGAGAGAATGAAATTCTATTCGTACCGGGTGGAAAAATGGTGTCGCTGACTTACGGCAGTGGCAATGCACTCAACCTCTCAAATGATGATTTCTTAAACAATAAGGAGAAGTTTTTTCAAACTTCTGATCATTATGATCCCAAGCCGCAATCAGAGAACATCACCATGATCACCTTTGAGGCAAAGGTTTTTGATACGGTCAATTTCTTTGCTTCTCTGGACATTCCCCCATTTTCGATTCAAAACAATCATAAGCTGATCTCGCTTGTTAAGCAGATAGCATCAGAGACCTATTCCGAGTCACCTGGAAAGAGTAGAGTAGTGAAGCTTCTCACGGATCATCTGGTGGTTGAACTAGTGCGCCACATTTTGGATCAGGGATTGTTCGTGGAGCAGTTGGCTACCAATTCTACCTACTTCAAAGACCCACGTCTGATTGATATTTTTGCTTACATCAAGGAAAACCTCAATCAGGATCTGTCTAATAAAGCACTGGCCAATGTGGCTAACGTGTCGGAAGATTATGTCGGGCAATACTTTAAAATGCTCACAGGGATCAATCCTCAGGACTATATTGAATACCAGCGAATGGAGATGGCAGTGACGCTGCTCCGTACTACAAAAAAGAGCATTCGGGAAATCGGCAAGGATGTGGGCTACAACGATACCGCTTACTTCTGTCGAAGGTTCAAGATGATGTTTGGAATTCCGGCGGGTAAAATGAGGCGACGCGAGACGTTAATTAACGTCTAAAGCCTTGTTGAGCGAATGAATCTTTTCAGAAGCCTGTAATAGCAGGTTTTCATTTTTTTCAAGACCGTTACCTATCACGATGATGTCTGCACCTGCTTCGAGTGCCAGGCTGATTCTGCTTACCGAGTTGAGCCCGCCCCCAACGATGAGTGGCACGCTTACAGATCGGCTTACACGCGAAATGATTTTTTGAGGTACGGGTGTTTCTGCTCCGCTGCCTGCATCCAGGTAGATAGATTTCAAGCCTAGCATTTCTCCCGCCATGGCTGTGCAGGCCGCTATGGTCGGCTTATCAGAGGGGATGGGTATGGTGTTGCTCATGTAGCTGGCTGAAGTCTGAGCACCGCTATTGACCAGCATATAGCCCACAGGCAATATTTCTAGCTTGCTTTTCTTGAGAACCGGCGCGGCATGAACATGCTGGCCGATTAGAAACTCGGGATTTCTACCTGATATGAGGGACAGCAGAAAAATCGCATCCGCATTAGAGTCAATTTGGATGTGGTTTCCCGGAAAGATCACAACAGGAATCGTGCAATTCGCCTTTACAATAGAGACAACTCTTGAGAAATTATCATTGGTGATGAGGCTGCCTCCTACCAGGATGTAATCCACGTAGTTTTCTGCGCACATCTGAACCGTTCGAACAATCTGCCCCACATCAGAGACTTTGTCCGGGTCAATGAGTACACAGAGCGACTTTCGATTGTTTTTTTTGTTTTCTATGAAATCATCAAGGATCATGAGGCGGTCTCTTTTTCTGTTTTGAGTTTGTCGATTAGGTAGGGTAAAAACGATTTCACAGCCTTAGATATTAGATCTGCCGTAAAATTATTCTTGGTTGACTTGTGAGCTCCGCCCTTTTTTTCCTCTGCTTCGCTGCCTTTGTCCATGGTGACAACTTTATAGACGATGAAGCCGATCAATGCGCCGGCTCCTGCAATCGCCAGTTTCTTCAGATGTGGGTTTGAAGCCACGCTTTCAATTTTGGCAGTTTGCTGGTCAAAATTTGATTGGATTTTCTTTTCGAGCTCCTGCAGTTTTTCCCGCTTTGTCATCAGTTTTTTACTCATCTTCTTTATCCTCCAGGTCTAAATCCGTGTTTTGAACCAATTGATTTTCAAAGAAACTCTTGAGCTTTCCGCTTTTGAGCAAAATGAAAACCACAATCAAAATGAGTAGGTAAAATCCGGCCACTATCATAAAGCCCAAATAGCTGCTTTCCAATACTTCATTCAATAAGAATGCAACGCCCATGCTTGCAAACGCAAAGACCAGTGAGCCAAAAATGATAATAATGAGATATGCGATTACCTGAGCAAGCACATTGGCGAGGTGCTCAGAAAGATCGAGTTTGAGTAGTTCGAATTTGACCTTTAGGTAGTCTGTAATGGCTTTCTTAATGCCACCGATGTTGAAGATATCAGCCAATTTTTACAGGTTTATCATGAAAACATAAATATAATCCATATCCCATAAAGCACTGGATTAATCTGTGAGCAGTTGGAAATTTGAAATGTCCAAATCCCACAGCAGTGGCATTATGAAGAACACAAATAAGCTAATAAGCAGGATGGAGATCAAGTTGATAAAGAAGCCCGTCCTGATCATGTCTCTCATGTTTATTTGCTCACTTCCAAAAATGATGGCATTGGGAGGCGTGGCGATGGGCAACATAAATGCACAGGAAGAAGCAAGTATGGCCGACACCATCAAGTAATAGGGGTGGATTTCTATCGAAACTGCCAAGGCAGCCAGGATGGGCAAAATCATACTGGCTGTGGCTACGTTGGAGGTGACTTCCGTCAAAAAGTTGACAATGGCCGCAATGAGAATGACAAGCAGAATAATGGGAAGGGCATGAAATGCATTGAGCTGGTCTCCTAACCAAGAAGCCAAATCCGTCTGGACAAAAGCGTTGGCAATGGAAAGGCCACCGCCAAATAACATGAGCACGCCCCAGGGTAGCCTATTCATCTCTTTCCAGTCAATCAATTTTCCTCCGGTAGAGTTTGGAATCAGAAATAAAGCAAGTCCGCCCGATACGGCAATGATGGTGTCGTTCAACTGAGGAATCCAAAGACCCAAAGGGTATTTACGACCGATCCAGCAAAGTGCAGTCATAAGGAAAACAGCCAACACCCTTTTCTCTTCAGTGGACATCTCGCCCATTTCCTTGATTTTGTTCCAGATACCGGAGTTATTGGATTCTTCTGATTCAATCTTAAAAGCCACATGAGACAGGAAGTACCACGTGATAATGACCAAAACGATAGAAAACGGGATCCCCAGTAGCATCCAGTCGAAGAAACCAATGTCTACTCCAAAAGTGTTTTTGACTACTCCAGCAAAAACGATATTGGGTGGTGTGCCGATAAGGGTGGCCATTCCGCCGATTGACGCGGAGTAGGCGATTGACAGGAGTAGAGCTTTAGAAAAGTGCTCATTTGAAGGCATATTGGAGATCACGGATAGACCAATGGGCACCATCATGAGGGTAGAAGCGGTGTTGGAAATCCACATACTTAGAAATCCTGTAGCGATCATGAATCCCAAGATCACTGTTCTGGGATTCGTCCCGATAATGCTGATGATCGTAAGTGCTATTCGCTTATGCAAATTCCATTTTTCGATGGCAATGGCGATAATAAAGCCTCCCAGGAAAAGGAAGATCAGAGGATTGCCGTACGGAAAAGTTGTGGACTTGATGTCCAGGGAACCGGTCAAAGGAAAAAGTACAATAGGCAACAAGGCGGTAGCTTCGACCGGGATGGCCTCCGTCATCCACCAGATCGCCAGCCACGAAGTGCAGGCCAATACGCCACGTCCTTCATCGGACAACCCTTCAATAGGGATGATGAAAAAGATCAGTGCAAAAACCAAAGGCCCACTGATCAGTCCGATCAGTCTGGGGTGGATTTTCATTGCTGGCTAAGCTCATTGATTGCCAACCAGGTCATTAGGCCCGGGGCATGTGAGAGGGCATCTTCGTCTATGTCGAATGTAGGGGTGTGTACCCCCGAGGTGATGCCTTTTTCTTCATTACGCGTGCCGAGCCGATAGAAGCAAGCATCACAGTGATGAGAGTAGAAAGCAAAATCTTCTGCTGCCATCCAGACGTCCAGGTCGACCACATTCTCTTCACCAAGATATTCTATAGCTGCCTGCTTGGCTTTCTTGGTCAACTCTGGGGCATTTTCCAGGTATGGATAGCCGACTTCAATTCTAAACTCACAAGACCCACCCATGGAGGCTGCCAGCTCCTCGGCCAGCTTTTTCATTTTCTTATGTGCATCGAATCGCCATTCTTCGTTCAGTGTCCTGAATGTACCCTCGATTTTCACCTCATCTGGAATTACGTTGGTGGCTCCGTTGGCAGTCACTTTGCCAAAAGACAATACCGAGGGTGTTTTAGGGTCAGCCCTACGGCTCACAATTTGCTGCAGAGCAACGATAATATGCGAAGAAATCAAGACAGGGTCAATCAGTTGATGGGGTAGGGCAGCATGACCTCCTTTACCTTTTACAGTCACGTAGATCTCATCGGCACTGGCCATATACATTCCTTCACGAAACCCCACCTTCCCCGCAGGTATCCAGGGCATCACGTGCTGACCAATGATTGAAGACGGCTTTGGATTCTCCAATATTCCTTCCTTGATCATCAGGGAAGCTCCGCCCGGTAGTAGTTCCTCCCCTGGCTGAAAGATCAGCTTGATGGTGCCTTCAAAATCGTCTTTGACCTCATTCAAAATTCTGGCACTGGTGATCAAGGAGCTGGTATGTACATCGTGTCCACAGGCGTGCATGACCCCATCGTTGGTGGATTTGTACTCTACATCGTTCTCTTCCTTGATGGGCAATGCGTCCATGTCAGCGCGGAGCGCAACGATTTTTTTGGTTGGATTTTTTCCTTCAATTAAAATTTCCAGTCCATGTCCAGCAATTTCACCTCGAACTTTCAATCCATATGATTCCAGGGTTTCGCGAACGTAGGCGGCCGTTTTTTCTTCTTTAAAGGAGAGCTCCGGATGGGCATGAATGTGCCTGCGATTGGCAACCGTGTCTTTGTGACAGGTATCTGAAAGAGATTTTATTTTTTGAAGGAGGTTCATTTATTCACCCTCTATTTTGATTCTGGTGGGTACTAAAAGCGCCCGAGAAAAGGCCTTTCTAAGAATGTTGTAATCTTCGTTGGCTTCAAGTCGCGAATAGTAGGTACCAACTTTTACCTTATAGTTGGGTTGGTCATAGGAAATGGTCGGTTGAAAGTCTTCCAACAATTCAAATGACTCCTGTCTCACCTCGTTGGCTTTGTCCCTGCTGTTGCCAGAATACAGTTGAATGGTGAACCCATCAATGTATTTAATGTCCGCCCTCGAATCGAGTATTATTTGAGTGACACTGTCGAGACCAGCGGCTATCGAGTAGGCAGGCTCCACTTCAACAATTTCCTCCTCTTCAATTTCTTCTGTCGGGGCGACTTCAGACTCGGGAGACTCTACATATTCGTAAGTCTCACGGTAGATCGAAAGATCCTCATCATATCCTGATGAAGTCATCGTTTTGCTCGCCGTAGGAGCACAGAACTGCAACAATGAAGTCAATGTAATGATCGGAAACACAGTCAGTATGGATCGAATTGTGGTGTTCAATTTACTAAATCTAAAGGATTACGATTGTTTATTCAATGATCACACATTTGTTTTCTGATACGTCCGCCTCAATACTCTTGAACTTCACGTTCTCCTTTCGGGAGCCATCGGCGTATTGTACGGTCACACGATCGTTCCTGCCATAGACCTTTTCAGATTTGATAGGAGCCGTTTTTTCTACAGGCGCTGTTCTCTGCCCCCCGGCCAGGACAGATCCACTTTCTTCCTTTGATTCTTTGTAGTTCTGGCGGCTTCGTTGCTGACGAGCTTCCTGAACTTCATTTGGATCACGAACGGGAATCTCAGCTTTTGTAAGGAAGCTAATGGTATCCTCGTTCACTTTGGCGATGAACTGCTTAAACATGTTGAAAGATTCAAACTTGTAGATCAGTAGCGGATCTTTCTGCTCATGCACTGCCATTCGCACTGATTGTTTCAGGTCGTCCATTTCACGGAGGTGCTCTTTCCAGTTTTGGTCGATGACTGCAAGCGCAATCATTTTTTCCATCTGCTTGATCATCTCACGACCTTCCGACTCGATGGCTTTTTCCAGATTGGCTACCACACCAATTTGTTTTTGACCATCAGTAAAAGGAATCTGCACATCCTTGAAAGTAGCCCCCCGATCCTTATGAATATTCTTCAAAACGGGTAGGGCATTTTGAGCGATCAGCTCATTTTTTCTGTGATAGTTATCCAACGCTTCATTGTAGAGACTTTCAGCCAATTGCTCTTCAGAAGTAGAGTTGAATTCGTCTTCCGTCACCTTTGAGTCCAGGCCTAAGGTGCTTATGCAATTGAGTTTGAAGCTTTGATAATCCCCGGCGCCTTTTGCATTCAGTGCAATGCTCTCTGAAGTGTCATAGAGCATATTCAAAATGTCCAGATCAAGGCGTTCGCCGAATAGCGCATTCTTCCTACGAGTGTAGATCACCTCTCTTTGGGAGTTCATCACATCATCGTACTCCAGTAGGTGCTTACGAGTAGCAAAGTTGTTTTCCTCGACTTTCTTTTGGGCACGCTCGATAGACTTGGTGATCATGCTGTGTTGGATCACCTCGCCCTCTTCCATGCCGAAGTACTTGCTGTCCATCACCTTGGCGATTCGATCCGACATGAAAAGGCGCATGAGATTGTCTTCCAAAGAAACAAAGAATTGAGAAGATCCTACATCTCCCTGGCGACCCGATCGACCTCTAAGCTGTCTGTCTACACGACGGGATTCATGCCTCTCCGTACCGATGATCGCAAGTCCGCCCGCTTCCTTCGACTCAGGGGTCAATTTAATATCTGTACCCCGGCCAGCCATGTTGGTGGCGATGGTGACTGTCTTTGGCTTACCTGCTTCCGCTACCACATCAGCCTCTCGAGCATGTTGTTTTGCGTTCAGCACCTGATGATCAATGCCCTTCATTTTCAGCATTCGACTAATGATCTCGGAGATTTCCACTGAAGTGGTACCCACGAGTACAGGCCGGTTTTCTTTTCTTAGCTCTTGGATTTCATCTGCCACTGCGTTGAATTTTTCACGCATGGTCTTGTAGACCTTGTCCTCCATGTCCTTTCGCTGAATGGTTCTATTTGGAGGTACTACTACCACATCAAGCTTGTAGATTTCCCAGAATTCCCCGGCTTCCGTTTCTGCCGTACCGGTCATGCCTGCGAGCTTGTGGTACATTCGGAAGTAGTTTTGAAGCGTGATGGTAGCGTAGGTCTGCGTGGCATCCTCTACCGTTACATTTTCCTTGGCTTCTATCGCCTGGTGCAAACCATCCGAGTATCTACGGCCATCCATCACACGACCAGTCTGCTCGTCTACGATCTTGACTTTTCCATCCACTACGATGTACTCAGTGTCCTTTTCGAATAGGGAGTAGGCTTTGAGCAATTGGTTAACAGAGTGAATTCTTTGTGCCTTCACAGAGTAATCTCGGATGATCGCTTCTTTTTTCTGAAGTCTGTCCCCATCGCTCAGCGCAGAATCATTCTCCAGTTTGGCTACCTCTGTACCAATATCCGGCATGATGAAGAAGTTCTCGTCTTCTCCGGATTCTGTAATCAAATCAATTCCTTTATCGGTCAGTTCGATCCCATTGGTTTTTTCATCAATGGTGAAATACAAGGGTGCATCCGCTTCCGGCATCAACTTTTGATTGTCAGCCAGGTAGATGTTTTCCGTCTTTTGCAGGATTTGCTTCACACCCGTTTCACTCATGTATTTAATGAGCGGCTTGTACTTGGGCTGTCCACGGAATGCCCTGAAGAGATCCAGCCCCCCTTCGTTGGTGTCACCGGCAGAAATTTTCTTCTTAGCGTCATTGAGGTACTGAGATACCAGTTTTCTCTGGGCATCCATCAGTTTACTGATGCGTGGCTTGAGCTCGTAAAATTCGTGCTCATCGCCTTTTGGGATAGGTCCTGATATAATCAGAGGGGTACGGGCATCATCCACGAGTACAGAATCTACCTCATCGACCATAGCAAAGTGGTGTTTGCCCTGCACCTGATCTTCAGGTCGGGTGGCCATGTTGTCTCTCAGGTAATCAAAGCCGAATTCGTTGTTTGTGCCATAAACAATATCACACTGATAGGCTTTTCTTCTTTCTTCCGAGTTGGCCTGGTGCTTGTCGATGCAGTCTACCGTTAAACCGTGGAATTCAAAGATAGGAGCATTCCACTCTGAGTCCCTTTTTGCCAGGTAATCGTTGACGGTGATTACGTGTACACCTCGTCCGGACAACCCATTGAGGTAGGCGGGTAGGGTAGCCACCAGGGTTTTACCTTCCCCGGTCATCATCTCAGCGATTTTTCCTTTGTGCAAAACGACACCACCAATGAGCTGCACGTCGTAGTGGATCATGTTCCAGACTACTTCCACATTAGAGGCAACCCATTTGTTGTGCCAAATGGCAGTTTCTCCTGTTATTTCAACATTGTCTTTTTTGGCCGCCAGCATTTTGTCCATCATCGTGGCCTGTACGGTCAACTTTTCGTTTTCTGTGAGTCTTCTTGCTGTTTCTTTGACCACTGCAAAGGCCGTTGGAAGGATTTCGATCAGAATTTTTTCCAATTCCTCATCGCGCTTTTTTTCCAGCTCATCGATTTGATTGAAGATCCCTTCCTTTTCTGTAATGTCCATCAAAGGCTCATCCTCCACTTTTTGGTGCAGCGCAGCCATCTCATCATCGATGGATTTGAGCCTTTCATTGATAATGCCTTTTAGCTCTGCGGTTTTCCCTCGGAGTTGATCATCGCTCAGATTACGGAGCTTTTCGTATTCGGCATTGATGAGGCCGACGTAGGGGGCGAGTTCTTTGAGATCTCGGTCGGTCTTGGTTCCGAATAATTTGGCCGCAGCCTTGGTAATAAAATCCAGCATGAATTTATGATTTTTAGGATCGTAAATTTAGTTTCTTTTTCCATCCTGACTAATGCACAGGAATCTTTTCAATCAAAATTTGAAAGTAAATAGCAGCTGAGTAAGAGAGAGCGTCTAAACTTCTACGTTTCCTTCAAAAACAAGTTTAGCGGGCCCTTTCAGCCATATGTTTTTGAAGCCACCGTTTTTTTGCTTATCAAAGCTTACTTCCAGGTCTCCACCAAGGGCTTTGACCTTGATCGGGCTCATCAGGCCTTTGTCAGCAGCGGCGAGACAAGATGCTGTAATGCCGGTTCCACATGACAAGGTTTCGTCCTCAACCCCGCGTTCATAGGTGCGCACAAACACGTTGTGTTGATTGGTGATTTCAACAAAGTTTACGTTCGTGCCGTCGGGTCGATATTGTTCCTTTTTTCTGATGGTGCGGCCTTGTTTGACCACAGGCGCATCTGCCACATTTTCCAAAAATTGGATGTGGTGAGGAGAACCGTTGTTTAGGAAATAGTGATCTTCGAATTTTTCAGGAGCACCCTGGTCTTTCATGTGTACATGCACCCAGTCTTTTTCCACTTTGGCTTCATATTCACCATCAATGGTTTGGAATTTTGCTCTATCAGAGATGATTCCGAGTTGTCGGGCAAACATAACGGTGCATCGCATGCCATTGCCGCAAAGACTTTGACTGCCGTCTGAGTTGAAATAGACCATTTCAAAGTCCAAACCCTCAAAGTCCTGGATCAAGATGAGTCCATCTGCGCCTACACCCATTTTCTGCTGGCATAGGTTGGAGACGAGTTCTATTTCATGCGGAAAATGACCATCGCGATTATCAATCATGATGAAATCATTTCCGGTGCCCTGATACTTGTAGAAATTGACCTTCATATTTCCGACAATGTTTTTCTCAAGAGCTGGTTGTTGCGTAAAAATAAAATTGAAAGCATAAAAAAAGCCAACCTTTGGAGATCAGCTTTAGTTATTTTTTTCGCTTCTAAATTAAAGTTTCTCTTTAATTCTAGCCGCTTTACCTTTTCGACCTCTCAGGTAGAAAAGTCTTGCTCTTCTCACCTTACCTCTTCTAAGCACCTCGATCTTGTCGATGTTGGGTGACAAAAGAGGAAAAATTCTTTCCACTGCGATACCACTTGAAATCTTTCTTACAGTAAAAGTCTCCCCGTTTGAGTTAGGGTTTTTGATTTGCATGACGGTGCCTTGAAACTGCTGAATACGCTCTTTCGCACCCTCAATAATCTTTACATGTATATTTACGGTATCACCAGGACCGAATGCAGGAAGCTCTGCTCTTCTTTCTTTGCTTTCGTCCTCGATTAGTTTAATTAAATCACTCATTGTCTTAGCTTTTTGAAGCCCTTCTGAAAATTGGACTGCAAATATAGAAGAAATAAATTGAGAAACCATAGGAGTGTTTCAAAGAAATGTGGATTTCTTTTAATGAAATAGTAAGTTTTATTTCAACCATGAAAGCCCACACTATGAAGTGAAACTCACGGTCTAGTGAGCAGTACTCGGTGCAGTAATATCTTTACCGATTACAACATCTTCCAGATTCACTCCTTCGGCATCTGTAATACTCAGGCCATGTTGGGCGGATCCGATTCTTATGTTTTTTAGCTGTACGTTTTGAACTTTCTCCCCAGGGTAGCCCTGCACCACAATGGCCGATTGGCTGGCTGAGTCACACGTAACGTTGGAAATGTAGATGTCAGATATTTGAGAAGGAAATTCCCCGCTGCCTTCTCCGTGATAGTTGGAGGTGATGTAAAAGCAGTCTTCTACATCCAATAGAGAAACATTGTCCATATAGATGTCTTTGATAGTGCCTCCACGGTCGCTGTTGGTTTTGATGTAGATGCCGCGTTTGAGGTAGCCCGTAGCTTTGCAGTTTTGCACGAAAACGTTTCGTACGCCCGCTGACATTTCGCTACCTATCACTAGTGCATGCAAGCCCTTGAAATTGCAGTTTCTGACCACAATGTTTTGGCTTGGAGTGTTGCTATTGGCTCTGCCTTCATGGTCCCGGCCTGCCTTGATGGCAACATTGTCATCGGCGTTGTTGAAATCTACCTCTTCGATCAGTACATCAGAACAGTACTCCAGATCGATGCCGTCGTTGTTTCGATTTTGGGCATCGTACGATATGTCGCGGATTGTAATATTTGTAGAGCGTAGCAAGTGCAAGCACCAAAAAGGGGAGTCTTCTACCCGAATCCCTTTGATCAGGATATTCTTACAATCGAAAAACTGAAGCAGTTGTGGCCGGAGAAATTGCCCATTGCCGAACTTTCTTTCTTCTACAGGAGTCACTTTGTGGTTCATGTCTCGGCTGAGTTGTTTACCAGGATCTTCTTTGGCTTTCCAGCCCATCCAGGCATAGCCTTCTCCGTCGATCGTGCCTTTCCCGGTGATGGCGATGTTTTTGGCCTGGTAAGCGTAGATCATGGGACTGTAGTTGTACAACATGGTGCCTTCCCAGCTGGTCAAAACCATAGGCAGGTAGTCATCAGGATTTGATGAGAAACGGATTTTGGCTCCCTTTTCCAGATGAAGCCGGACATTGCTGACGAAATGGATCGGGCCGTTCACTGTATAAATTCCGGCTGGAACGGTGATCGTTCCGCCTCCTTTTTTCTTGCAAATGGCCATCGCTTTAGCGAAGGCTTGTTTGCAATCAGTAATCGAGTCTCCCTTAGCGCCAAACTTCGTAACCGAAACCTTGTAGGAGTGGAACAAAGGCTTCTTCACCCTTGACAAAATGGAGTCAATCGATTTTGTGATGTATTCGGACGGTTGGCTTTGCACCAAAAAAGATAACAGGCAGAAGGAAAGAAGAAAAAGGATTCGCATGTGCTTGAATTTTGAATAAAGCTACGCGAACTGATTTTCAGAGACTTGGCAGGGATTGAGTTTTTGTATTCAATTTTTATTTGAAGTAGCGATATGACCTTTGTCAAAGGTTCAAGCTTTGACAAAGTAGATGGATCACTCCCCCAACAAATCCGGTCTTCTCTCCTCAGTCCTTTTTACCGCCTGATCAAACCGCCATTTTTCGATGTTGGCCTGGTGGCCGGAGAGAAGCACGTCGGGGGCTTTCCAGCCTTTGTATTCTGCAGGACGAGTGTAAACAGGAGGGGCGACTAGGTTGTCCTGGAAGCTGTCGGTGAGAGCAGAGGTCTCATCAGAAAGCACTCCTGGGATCAATCGTATGATCGAATCGGAAAGAACCGCTGCTGCCAGCTCGCCGCCCGAGAGCACATAGTCCCCGATGCTGATCTCCCGAGTGATCAGATGCTGGCGGACACGCTCGTCCACTCCTTTATAATGTCCACAGAGGATGATGATATTTTCTTTGAGGCTGAGTTCATTGGAGGTATTTTGGTCGAGCACCTTGCCGTCCGGACTCATGTAGATTACCTCGTCGTAGTTTCTTTCTGATTTGAGCCCGGAGATGCATTTGTCGATGGGCTCAATCATGAGTACCATGCCGGCACCTCCGCCAAACGCATAGTCATCCACCTGCTTGTATTTGTTGGTGGCATAGTCTCGCAGGTTATGGACATGGATCGATGCGATGCCCTTGTCGGCCGCCCTTTTGAGGATGCTTTGGTCGATTGACCCTTTAAACATCTCCGGTACGCATGTGATGATGTCAATTCTCATCTTCCTCCAAATATATGTCCAGCAGGCCTTCGGGTAGCTTCACCTGCACTTCTTTTTTCTCCCGATCCACTTTTTGAATGATCTCATCAAGGATAGGTACCAGCACTTCTTTGCCCTGGTGATCCACGGAAATCAGGTTTTGGGCGGAAGCCTCATAGACCTCCAGTACCTTTCCTATTTCTTTATCTCCTTCCATCATGGTCATCCCTACCAATTGATGAAAATAATACTGGCCCTCTTCTAATTCGGGCAGGTTATTAAGTGGGAGGTAGATTTCGCAAGCCACAAGCTCAGAGGCCGATTCGATCGAATCGATGTCCTCAAACTTGCCGATGGCTTTCTTGCCAGAGACTTGGATGTACTCCAAAAAAAATGGAACCAACGCTTGCTTTTGCATCACAAACATTGATTCCAATTCTGTATATTCCGAAGGGTCATCCACGTCCAAAAACAGCTGGACTTCCCCTCTCAACCCATGGGTTTTGATCACATAACCGAGCTGGTAGCAATCATCTACCCTCATGGGTGCTTATTCAGCTTTGTCTCCTTCTTCCTCTTTTGCCTCTTCAGCAGGAGCTTCCTCAGCTTTAGGTGCCTCTTCAGCAGCTTCCGCCTTTGGCTCTTCAGCAGGTGCTTCTGCTTTAGGTTCCTCAGCAGGAGTTTCTTCTGCCTTTGGTTCCTCTGCTGGAGCTTCCTCAGCCACCGGCTCTTCGGCTGGTGCCTCAGCTGCAGGTGCTTCTTCAGCTACCTCTGCGGTTTCTTCCACTGCTTCTTCTGCCGCTGCCGCAGCTTCTGCTTCCTCGACCACTTGCTGTTTCTTAGCAATTTCCTCAGCTCTTGCAGCGTTTACTTTCGCTTCAGCATCCAAACGAGCTTTCTTGTCCGCCTCAGCGTCAGCAGTCAGCTTGTCGCTCACTTTCTTGATTGCTAGTTCTTTGTCTTTCAACCAAGCCTCGAACTTTTTGTCCGCTTCTTCCTGGGTGATTGCTCCTTTGTTTACACCTACCTGCAGATGTTTTTTCAACATCACTCCTTTTTGAGAAAGGATTTTTCTTGCAGTATCTGTTGGTATCGCTCCATCCATTACCCACTTCAATGAAGAATCTACATCGATCTCGATTGTTGCAGGGTCAGTGTTAGGGTTGAAAATGCCTAACTTTTCGATAAATCGGCCATCTCGTGGCGCGCGAGCGTCAGCTACGACTACATCGTAAATCGCTCGTTTTTTTCGCCCTCTTCGGGCTAGTCTGATTTTTACAGCCATTCTTTAGTTTAATTTTTAAATAGCGTGGATCACGTCCACATTTTGTTAAAAAAGTCCGCAAATCTAGAGGAATTAGTTGAGAGTTAATAGTGATTGGTTAAAAGTTATTAGTTGAACCGAGAACCTTATGGGTTTATCTCCGATCCGGTCTGAGGGCTTGAAGCGTAAGATATGCTTACATGTTGGTATGAGCCATAGACTTCATTGCGTGATTGCTATTTCCTCTGAAACCGACCCACAAACGCCCCTTGAACACCTTTGACCTCAAGTAGGTAAAGCCCCGATCGCAGTTGACCCACTGCGATTTGAAATTTGGAATTCAGAGATTCACTCCTAACATTTAAGACCTCTATTCCCGCCAAATTGAGTACCCTGACCTGGACAGGGCCATAGGACCCTGGTAGGGTTATGTTGAGACTGCCTTGAGTGGGGTTGGGGTATATGGAAATATTTTGAGCCCAGTCATCGATGGAAAGTTCCAGTTCGATTTCCGGTGCTAAGAGGGAGACCCAGTCTATGTCAGCGGCCTCTCCATCTTCAATGGTCTCGAAGACGATCGAATTTTCTCCTTCGACCAATTCGATTTGAAAAACAGAGGTGGTGAATTCTCCTCCGGCTGTTTCAGCAAACAGGATTTCTGTAGAAGTGCCATTGATAATCAAATTGCCCATGGCAGACATGGAAGCCTTCCTGGTATAACGAATGGTGAATTGATAGGAGCCCTCAATCTCAGCAGGGTAGGACCACACAATTTGTTTTCCTGCACTGTTGGACAGATTGATGGCTTGTCCATTGTCTGCGTTAGGATAATCCTTGAGCGATCCGTCATAAGAAATAAGCCGGGAGTCGTCCTCCTCAATCCGATCTCCCTCTGAGGGGTTCGCCTGCTCGAAAGTAGCCGTCAGGGATTTATTGCCGTCCATCATGACCTGGATCGTATTGGTAGTGCCTGTTGCATCACCCGACCATCCACTGAATATCCAGCCCGCAGCAGGAGTGGCTGTCACACTCAAATCAGTTTCCTCGGGAAACTCACCTGAAGCCGGTTCGATGGTGCCCTGGCCCACCACATTAGTTGATAATGTGTAGTATTGTCCGGTAAACTCTACAAAATTAGCCGTCACCGTTTTGTCTCCATCCATGGTAATCGTGACAGAAGTACTGGTTCCCGTCGCATCTCCAGACCAGCTATCAAATTCCCATCCTGAGTCAGCTGTGGCCGTCAGGACAACTTCTGTTCCTTCTGCATAGCTTCCGCTTGTCGGTTCCACAGACCCGTTTCCCGTGACATTCACAGTCAGGTTATAAAATACCGGAGCTTCTCCATCTCCCTGCACAAAGACGAGCTCGGTTTGATAGCTAGTCAGAGCACTCTTCAAAGCGGTATTTACATCATAGGAGGTATCATCGACATCATTGTTGAAAGTCCATTGAAAATCTCCTCCATTCACTCTGCCTGCGTACTCTGTCACCTGATCAACTACCTCTTCCGGAGCATCAGGTGTATATTCATACATTACCTGGCTATCCGTATCAAAATTGTTATAAGTGTTTGACCCAAAAGCCGAAACCACAGTTTCAGGAATACTTTCATCACGAGTGGTAGCCACATAGGCATCAAAATCGACTGTGGGATTGGGAAAATTGGAGTCACCATGGGCAACAAATCGTCTTGCTCCAATAATTGTATTGTTGAATGCTTTGATTGTCCCTCCGTCTTCCTTGGAAAACGTTGGCATGTCGGAGTAATCGTTTTGGCCTGTATCCTCATCGTACACATCGCTGCCCTGCATAGAGGTGAGTATTGGGTACTTACAGTTTCGGAAATAGTTGGCTTCCACGAATACCGAAGATCCCAGCGTAGAGCCTACTCCATATTTGGCAATTCCATCATAGTAGTTGTTATACACATGAGCCGAATAATACCGAACCCTTGGATGCCGAGAATCAGAATGGTCGTACCAGTTGTGGTGATAGGTAATGTACAGTCCCTCGGTCGTCCCTTCGCTTAGACCTAACAGGTTGGATTTTCCGCTATCCCAGAAATGGTTATAAGACAGAGTAACGTAGGTTGATTTTTTTACATCAAGAGCCCCGTCACCCTTGGCCTGATCCGAATCACTTCCCGCGTCTCCGTAAAAGAAATCTACATTGTGCACCCAGATATAGTCATTGTTCTGCTGTAGACCAAGATTGTCTCCCTCGTTGCTATTGACATTCATGGAACCAAGGTTTCGAATTTCGATATTAGTGGCATTCTTCACTCGAATGCCCCATCCATCCGCCACGGCATCATCACCGACTCCCTCAAGTGTGATATAGCTCGATGCATTATTTTTATTTTCAATGACGATGTCCCCGTTGAGCATGTATTCGAAATCAGTAATTTGGCCTACGAGCCTAACGATCAGCGGTCGATTGTCCTTGTCTTTTTTAAAACCCTCTAAGATTTCCTGAAGTCCTACACAGGGATTGGCATTGGCCCCTTCCACATCCAATGAGATGGTGTTTTTTGTGTTTTCCGTGATGTATAGTACAACTGCTCCATTGCGCATCGTGCCGTCAGGATTGTAGGCGCCCGGATTCCGACCATTGCTAAACGCAAACCCCGTACGATCATGAGCCAAAACGTCAATGCTTCCTGTTACAATTGACTCTCCTTCGTTTCCAGAAATTACCGGGGCAACTTTCAAAGTGTAGCTTCCGGCAACCAGGCCCAAAGCATCCGCTCTAAAATAAGTACCATAGCTGCGAATAAGCTGATCATCCAATTTCTGATCCGTCAGCCCTTCCCCACTCACATAGACATTGTACTTTTCGGCATTTTGCACAGGTTCCCAGAGGACATAGGCGGACTCTAGCCAACCGCCTGATTCTGTGACCGTAACAGCCTGGGCATTGATGTTTGAAATTGCCACAAGAGCTAATAGTAAAACAATAATTGTCTTCATCCAGTGAGTAATTAAAAATCTAAGATCAGTAATCCTTTCAATCATGGCAACTCATTAATTTTCAATAAATATGCATAATTTAAGAATGCGAAATATTTTGCTTTATTTTGAGTAAATTTTCGTATATTTGAATGTGAGTGATTATAAACCATACGACATTGATGAGGAGTTGAGCATCGTAGAGGATCCGGCAGTCAGGTATGGCCGAGCGCACAAGGGCATCACTAAGTCCGAGTTCCTGACTATTGTAGCAGATTCCGGCCTCAACCTTACGGAGTTTTCCGCACTTCTTCCGGTGAGCAAGCGCACCATAGAAAAGGTCAAAGACCAGGAGCTTCTCAGTCCCCAGGTGAGTGACAGGGTATTGAGGATCGCTAGTTTGTACCTCTTTGGTAAAGAGGTCTTTGGTGATGCACAAAAGTTTAAAGAGTGGATCAAGGGCCCGTTGATCGCGTTGGGCGGTCAGTCTCCGCTTTCTTTCATGGATAGTGAGACCGGTATCAGTATGATCCACGATACCATCGGCCGTATAGCATACGGGGTGTATTCCTGATGATCCTATACCGCATTTCCAGGAAAGAGCACATCAACGACCTCTCGGGAATGGGTGCCATGCTTTTTGGTGGCCGGTGGAACCGACAAGGAGTGAGGGCGTTGTACACCTCAGGCAGCACTTCCCTGGCGATGCTTGAGGTGATCGCCAACAGCGGTTCTGACAAAATCACGACGGGACTGCAAATAGCAGAAATCGAATTTCCAAATCACCTTGAAGTATCCACACTCAACAAAATCCCTAAAGGCTGGAATACCTATCCCTACACCGGGGAGACGGTCGCTATTGGATCAAAATTCCTGAAAGAGGGAGGGCTGTGTCTCAAGGTGCCCAGCGCACTGGTGCCTACAGAGCACAACTACATTCTTAACCCCTTGCATGAGCGATTTCAGGAAATCAAAGTGATGGATACAAGACCGTTGATATTGGATCAGAGGCTTTTGAAGTAACCTACCAAAATCCCTTGTTTTGCCCCAACCCCTAAAGGGAGCCAAGGGATTTTGACCTGGATGTTTGAATATTTATCTCATGTATCCCAGTGTGCTTCCCTATTTCGCAATGGCCCTTTTCCAGCCTTCGTAGAAGCCAAGTACCTTTTCCTGCTCCGATCCTGCATTGGTATTTGAGACGTCCTGGTTTAGTTCTTTGAGGGCATCGATGCTTTCGTATACACCCACTTCCAATCCGGCCATGTAGGCTGCACCGAGAGCGGAAACATCCGCAAACTGGATATTGGTCACGGTTCGATCCAACAGATCGGCAAGGAACTGAACCACAAATTTGTTGGAGGTGATCCCGCCATCAATTTTCAGGGAGGAAAGCGGTGTACTCGAATCCTTCTCCATGGCTGCAATCACATCTTTGATTTGATATGGGACAGACTCAACCGCTGCCCGGATCACATGCTCTTTGGTAGAGGCAAATGACAAACCATCAATGGAGGCCTTGCGCTCCATATCCCAATGCGGAGCTCCCAAGCCACTAAAAGCAGGAACGATGTACACGCCTCCGTTATCTTCTAGTGAGCTACATATTCCCTCCAATTCAGAGGCTTCAGCAAAAAGGCCTAATTGGTTTTTCACCCACTCAATGGTTGCCCCCGCTGAAACGATAATTCCTTCCAACGCATAGTCCACACGATCTTTAGTACTCCAGCAGATCGTAGAGACCATTCCGGTTTTTGATTTCTTGGTCTGGTTTCCGATGTTCATCAAAATAGAACTGCCCGTTCCCAAAGTGGCCTTGGCAGAACCTGTATCAAAACAACCCTCTCCAAAAGCCGCCGCATGCGAATCCCCGATCATTCCAGAAATGGGAATGGGTTTTTCAAGTAAACCCTCAAAATCTGTTTCACCAAAAGAATAGGACGAGGGTTTCAACTCAGGGAGGTTCAGCTTGCTCAGCCCAAAATCACTCAATAACTCCTGATCCCACTCCAATGATTTTAAGTTGAAAAACATGGTTCTGGAGGCATTGGTATAGTCTGTCATGTAGGACTTACCTCCTGTCAGTTTATATAACAACCAGGTGTCTACATTACCAAAGTACGCCTCACCTTTACCAATAGCTTCTTTGACCTTGGGTTCGTTTTCGTTGAGCCAGATAACTTTGGTGCCTGAAAAGTAAGGATCTATGATTAGCCCGGTTTTTTCGTTGAGTTTCTCACCCAAATCTTCCTTTTCCAAACGAGTACAAACCTCCACTGAGCGCTTGCACTGCCAAACCACTGCATTATACAACGGCTCACCGTTTTTGTCCCAAAGAATGAAAGTTTCTCGCTGATTGGAAACCCCAACAGATTTGATCAAACTAACATCACCACCTTCAGCCTTAAACCCTTCCAGGCATTTCTTCACAGAGGTCATGGCATTTTGATAGATGCCTTCCGGATTTTGTTCTACCCAGTTTCCGTTAAGGTAATCCGTTTGAAGTGGCTCTGAAGCTTTGAAAACAGACTGGCCATTTTCATCAAAAATCAAAGTCTTGGTACTGCTGGTTCCCTGGTCGATCGCCAGGACATATCCTTTGCTTGACATGCTATTGGTCTAATAATTCTTTGGCCCTGGCAAAAATCCCCTTTTGAGACAGGCCATAGTGATTGAAGATTTCGACTTGTGATCCGGTCACGGTATATTCATCAGGGATGCCCATGATAGAGAAAGGGTTTCTAAAAACACCCTGCATCAGGAACGATGCCACGGCCTCTCCCAATCCGCCATTGACCATGTGCTCTTCGACAGTGACAATCGGGCCACCGTTAGAAGCCAATCGACCAATCAAATCGGTATCCAAAGGTTTGATCGTGTGCATGCTCACTACGGTCGCCTCGACACCCAAATCCTCAGATAATTTCTTCGCTGCCAGCCATGCCGGATAGACGGTTTCACCACAAGCGATCAAGGTCAAATCCCCTCCTTCTCGAACCACTCGTCCTTTCCCAAATTCGAAGGTTTCGTTTTCCTTGGACAGGAAAGGCATGGCTTTTTTACCAAATCGTAGATAAACGGGTTTTTCCAATTCCGAAGCTTTTTTAATGGCTTGTTCTGTTTCGAAATTGTCAGCGGGAGCGCAAACGATCAGGTTGTTGATCGCCCGGGTCACCGCATAGTCATGCAAGCTGTGATGGGTGCTCCCCAAGGCTCCATAGCTCACGCCGGAACTAATCCCGATCAAATTGACCGGATTGTCAGAGTACGCCACATCGTTTTTGATTTGTTCAAGCGAACGAGCGGTCAGAAAACATGCAGGGGAAACGGCAAAGGCTTTTTTACCCGCAGAAGCCAAACCTGCAGCCACACCCACAAGGTTCTGCTCCGCAATACCTACCTCCACGATTTGCTTAGGAAACTTTTGCCCAAATGGCACCAGTTTTCCAGAACCACGAGAGTCGCTCGTCACTGCCACAATATCCCGATCTGTTTCAGCAAGCGCTTGAAGTGTTTCTGAAAACACCTCCAGATTGGCCTTGCCCATTTCCAGGTCCTTTTCTTCTATTTTGTCCAGTTGCATTTATACCGTGGCTTTTAGTTCTTCTTCCAATTTGTCAAACTCACTTTGTGCCTGTTCGTAAAGCTCAGGGCTAGGTACTCCGTGGTGCCATTTGTGTACCCCTTCCATATAGCTCACACCTTTTCCTTTGGTCGTATGCGCAATGATGAAATTGGGTTTTCCCTTTTCGAAAGGCCCGTTATTAAGAGTTTCTGTCAGTTGATCCACATCATGACCGTCCACTTCTTTCACAGACCAATCAAAGGCTTCCACTTTATCTTTTACTGGGTGCGTATTCATCACGTCTTTGTTGTCCCCAGTGATCTGCTGTTTGTTGTAATCCAGAATTGCATAAAGGTTATCCAATCCGTAGTGTGATGCCATCAGCATGGCTTCCCAGTTGGAGCCCTCAGGTAATTCTCCATCCCCAAGCAGGGTATAAACCCGATGCGATTTTCCATCCATCTTGGCGGCCATGGCTTCACCCGCACAAATCGGTAGCCCGTGCCCTAATGCGCCGGTATTTTGCTCTACCCCATTGACTTTTTTGGTCGGGTGGCCGATGTAGTGAGACTGATATTGACATAATGTCTCCAAATCTTTTTCAGGAAAGAACCCTCGATCTGCCAAGGTCACAAACAGTGCTTCCACAGAGTGTCCTTTGCTTTGGATGTACCGATCACGCTCAGGGTTCTTGAAGTTTTCAGGATCGACGTTGAGCACTTTGTTGTACAACACATTCAAAATATCCAGACAGGACAAACTGCCTCCTGTATGACCGGCCTTGGCCATATATATGTATTTCAGCAGCTTCTTTCGAAGCTCGACAGACTTAAGCCGAAGTTCTGCGCTATTCATTGATATCATTTTTGTTTATTAGAAAGTTGATTAACCGTTGTGGTGATAAACTTCCCATCCTAAATAATTTTCAAATGCCTCTTTCAAAGCTTTCGAGGTATGAGATGCATTCATCACGACATGATGTTCAAAACCATTTTTGCAGACATGTTGCATCAGTCCCTGCAGGTCATTGATTTGTGCAACGGCCCGGTTTCCAAACGTATTGAGTTTATCATCGGTCAATTCACCATCACCTACATAGGCCTTCATTACGCCCCGGGTGTCATCCGTACTTATTCTCCCGAACGTCAACGGAGAAGCGGGTGTCCTGCCATCCAGCGCTCCATAAGTATTTTCTACACCCACCGTGGTACCCAATATCGGTGCATTGCTGATCTCGATATCCGGCAAGAAAGACTTGGCCCAGTTTCCACAGTGGAAGAGCACGCATTTTTCTTCGTCATCGGCGTAGTTATTATTCCAATCCACCAAGGCACTTGGTGAGCCGGAAGCCAACTGCAATGCGTACATACTCAACGTACCGGTCACATCCACTTCGCAAGCACTTGGCAACATGTTTTCACTAAACATACTCATGCTGGTACAGACGTTGCAGCCGTAGTTTTGCTGTAGCGATGTCCAGCACTGGATCGCACTTGCGTCCAATGAATTGGCTTCTATAAAATCGTTAAGCACCACATCCAGCTTAGCGATCTGGTACAAAGCCTCGGTAGGCGTCTTGCCTGTGGAAGCGTAGTTGTGAATTTTCTCCAAATGGTCTTTCACCTTGGTGTCGTCATTGGAGAGTTTGTTGGCATCCCCAAGGATTTCTGACAGGTCACAGGTTACTACGGATATGCCATTGGCCTGTAGAATTTTTTCGCTATAGCGAACGGTGTTGAACGCAGTTGGACGAGCACCGATGGCACCGATTCGGATGTTCTTCATTCCCTTGACCACTCGACATACCGATACAAAATTCTTTAAATCCTCCAAAAATGAAGGATCACTTGGGTGCACCACATGCTGGGTGGTCAGTGTGTATTTGATGCCGTACTGATACAGGTTGTTGCACACCGAAATCTTACCGCAGAACGAATCGCGACGATTGGCGACATTCATCTTGTCCAGATCATCAGGATATCCCTGGATCAGAACCGGCACTTTCAGATCAGCCAGATGAAGGGTATCGGCCACTCCGCGCTCGTCTCCAAAGTTGGGCAGCACGACCAATACTCCGAAAATTTCTTCCTTGTGCTTTTTGAATAGGTCTGCGCATTTCTTGGCATCGTTGAAGGTTTCGACCCCTCCAAGTTTAGTATCGTTTTCACCCAACAGGATTGCATTGATTCCCTGTGCCTCAAGGGTTTTGAGCACATCTGCCCTCGCTTCGGAAACAAGTTTGTCAGGAAAGAAGTCCCGGTTGCCGATAATCACACCCAGGCTGATTTTTTTATTTTTCATAAGTTAATATTTCAAGGTAAACGAAACTAATCGAAAGAAAGCAAAGTTAATCGAAGATTCCGACAATAGTGTCCTGACCTATAAGGTATATTGACCGGAATACAAATGAATGTACAGGACAGTGACACATGTAATTGAATGTAGATTCGAAACTGGCCTTTTGTTATCCATGCAATCCTCACGGAAAATGAGTTAACTGAAGGCGTGATTAACAAGCAACAACAATTTATTTCTACAAACAAATGACAAAACTAAACTTATGGAGACTTCTGTTGTCGATGACAATAGGACTCCTAATTCCTATTATCCAATCCCAAGCTCAAGATCTGGTCATATCAGAATTTATGGCCATCAATGACAACACCCTCGCCGATCAAGACGGGGATTTTTCAGACTGGATTGAGATTCACAATTCAGGAAGTTCGGCCGTCAATCTGCAGGGAATGCACCTAACGGATGATGTTGTGAATCTCACCAAATGGACGTTTCCGAGCCTGACGTTGGAAGCTGATGGTTACCTGGTTGTATTTGCCTCTGATAAGGACAAAACAGATGCTTCTCAAAACCTGCATACCAATTTCAAACTATCAGGATCAGGAGAGTTTCTTGGGTTGATCGCTGCCGATGGCACGACCATCCTTTCCTCTTTTGGAGACAAGTACCCTGTGCAGACCAGGGATGTTTCTTATGGCGTATTTGAAGGGAACTTCGTTTCGTTTACCAATCCAACCCCCGGTGTGGCCAATAGTACCAGCGGTAACATACTCGATCCAATATTCAGCCACAAGCGCGGATTCTATGATGCCGGGTTTACCCTGACCCTCGAAGATCTGAATGACAATACCGACCTCTACTATACGTTGGATGGAAATCGGCCCACAGCAGAAAATTCTACGTTGTACGATACGCCATTCACAATAGATAAGACGACTGTATTGAGCGTGATTGCTATTGATCCGACAGCAGAAAACCAAGGGAATGTGGTGACACAAACGTATCTGTTTGAAGACATTCTCGACCAGCCTAATGATCCCGAAGGATATCCGTCTATTTGGACACCGGCAGAATCTGCCGCCTATCCCGGGGATTATGAAATGGATCCGGAAATATGCACCGACGAGAACAAACCAGCTATCTACGAGGCACTAAAGGCATTGCCGTCCGTATCGCTGGTGTTGGATATTGATGACCTGTTTCTGGATTCAGAGCATGATACCTTATCCGGCATGTACCTCAACAGCATCAAGCATACCGATGAATGGGAGCGGCCGGCTTCTATGGAATATTTCGACCCAACGGAGAATGTGGACTTTCAGGTAAACTGTGGGATGAGAATCCATGGGGGGAATGGAAGGAAACCAGGAAATAGTCCAAAGCATTCTCTTAGGGTGCATTTCAGGGGCAAGTATGGGCCTACCAAACTCAATTTCAACCTGTTCGATGAAAATAGCGCTACCAATGAGTTTAATGTACTTGTGTTGCGTGCCGGTTACAACTACTCATGGCTTAAAAACAGTCCCGAACAATGCGAAAATACAGACTATGTTCGCGACCCATTCGCAAAAGCGACCCAACTTGCAATGAGCAGAACGGCCGCCCACCGAAAGTTTGCCCATGTATATCTCAACGGGCTCTATTGGGGGGTCTATGACATTTCTGAAAAGATCACCAACGACTTTGTGGAATCCTATCATGGCGGGCAAGAGGACGACTATGATGTAGTCAAGGATCACAATGGCGTTACCGATGGTACGGATGAAGCGTGGCTGGCACTACTCAGTTTAGTGGAAGATGGCTTTGAAACGAATGAGAAGTATTTCAAGGCACAGGGTAAAAATGAGGATGGTACCACTAATGCTGAATACCAGAACCTGCTGGATGTGAGAAACCTTTCTGACTACATTCTCATCAATTTTTTCATGGGCAATACCGACTGGGACAAAAACAACTGGCTGGCGGTGCGCAACCGGGTCACCAACGAGCATGGTTTCAAGTTTCTCTGCTGGGATGTCGAGACCTCCATGAATGATCTGAATGAAGACATGACTGAAAAAAATGAACAGCCTAATCCAACATGGATTTTCAATAAACTCATGGAAAATGAGGAGTACAGGCTCTACTTCGCCGATCGGGTGCAAAAGCACTTTTTCGGAACAGGAGCTCTTACACCGGGCGAAACCTTACCCAGGTACATGAAAATCACCAACGAGCTGAGCCCGGGACTAATCGCCGAGTCAGCCCGATGGGGCGA